>JARGFH010000012.1 GCA_029210695.1 Acidimicrobiia bacterium | reverse complement strand
ACAATCCGGCCCACCCGACCCCGATTCAACCCCCAAAACCACCACCAGCCAACCGAATCGGTGGATCCAGGCTTAGGGGGTGGAAGCGGTCCGCACATGGGCTGAGATAGCCTCGATGAGCTTGTCCCACAATGGGCGGGGGAGATCGTGGCCCATGTCGTCGATGATCAGGAGCTCTGCGCCCGGGATGATCTCTGCGGTGTGCCGGCCACCCGAGATGTCGACCAGCGGGTCCTGCGCTCCGTGAATGACCAGTGTCGGAGTGGAGATAGCGGCTACCTGGTCGGAACGGTTGCCGGCCGCGTAGATGGCGGCGAGTTGCCTGCCTGAGCCTTCCGGATTGAAGGATCGGTCGTAGGCAGCCCCTGCGTGAGCGCGCGCCGCTTCGGTGTCGAAGTACGCCGGGCTCCCGATCACTCGCTGGGCCTGCATCGAGGCATCGATAGCCCCGTCGCGGTCTGTCGGAGGGCGCTCGAAGAGAACGGCTATTGCGGCGGGTGTTGCCTGGCCGACCATCCGGCTCCCGGTACTCGACATGATCGACGTCAAAGAGGCAACGCGGTCCGGGTGCTCTGCCGCCAGAGTCTGGGCGATCATGCCGCCCATCGATACTCCCACCAGATGCGCGCGTTCGATCCCGAGATGATCCATCAGGCCCAGGGCGTCGCCGGCCATATCAGAGAGCGTGTAGGGGACTTCGATCGCTCTACCTGCCAGTGCCTCGCTGAGGGCCATCGACAGGTCGAGTTCGGCATCGTCGAACATGGTGGAGAGTCCGACGTCTCGGTTGTCGAAGCGGATCACCCGGGTACCGGTGTCGGCCAGACGTCTGCAGAACTCGGTTTCCCAGACCAGCAACTGCCCCCCGAGACCGGCGATGAGGAGCACATGTTGGTCGGCGGCGTCGCCGAAGGTTTCGTAGAAGATGTCTGTGTTCCTCAGGTGGGCGATAGGCATGGTGAGATGCTGGAGCGTGCGGGGGCAATAGTCAAACGCCGGATCCCCCCGTGCGGCCGTGGTACTTTGCCTGCCTGGAATGATCAAATACCTCGGATCCAAGCGGCGTCTCGTGCCGGTGCTCGGTGACCTGCTGGTCCGGTCGGGTGCCGCCACCGCCCTCGACCTGTTCACCGGGACGACGAGGGTGGCGCGCGCCTTCAAAGAAGAGGGCGCGCTCGTCACTGCGGTAGATACGGCGAGGTATTCGGAGGTCTTTGGCAAGTGCTACCTCGAAATCGATGCCGACACCGCCGACACTGACGAGGTGGTGGACGCCCTCGACCGGCTGAACGGCCTGGAAGGCTCGGCGGGGTATTTCACGGACACGTTCAGCCACCAATCCCGTTTCTTCCAACCGCACAACGCTGAGCGAGTCGATGCGATCCGGGAGGTGATTGAGTCGGACTATCGCGATTCGTGGATGTATCCGGTGCTGTTGACGTCGCTCATCCTGGCGGCAGACCGGGTCGACTCAACGACCGGCGTTCAGATGGCGTATGTGAAGAAGTGGGCGCCGCGTTCGTTCAAACCGCTCGAACTGCGGGTTCCCGATCTTTTGGCCGGCGGTGGGCAGGTCGTGAGAGGCGATGCAGTTGAGCTGGCCGGACAGCTCGGTTCGTTTGATCTCGCCTACCTCGATCCTCCCTATAACCAGCACCGCTACTTCACGAATTATCACATCTGGGAGACGCTCGTCGCCTGGGATCACCCCGAGCATTACGGCGTCGCCTGCAAGCGATTAGACAGCCGTGAGGATGCGACCAAGAGCGTGTTCAACAAGAAGCGCGAGATGCCCGCTGCCCTCGGGGCCGTGATCGCGAAGATCGATGCCACCCTCCTCGTCCTCTCCTACAACAACGAGTCCTGGATCGACTTCGATGCGCTGGTTGAGTTGCTGCAGGGGCGGGGCCGGGTACTCGCCCTCGCTTTCGACTCGAAGCGCTATGTCGGTGCGCAGATCGGTATTCACGATCCACAGGGTCAACGGGTTGGGGAGGTTTCTCACCTTCGAAATCTCGAGTACGTACTGGTGGCCGGCGAAGGCAGGCTCGTTGATCGAGTAGTGGAGCCCTTCGGTGGCTATCTCGTTCCCACCTCCTGAGGGCTCGTCTCGACGCCCGACCACATATTGGAAGCGAGTACGGGATCGGTCGGGCACAGCAGCAGTAGCGTGCCGTCGTGGGTCAACCACAGCCCGTCGGAAACGAGCAGCCACTGGTGGATCGGGAATGCTCCGAGGCGCGCCCGCGCCCGGCGCGATGGTGGGCGATAGGCGAGTATATCGGGAGCGGGAGCATGCAGCGATGGCATAGTGCTCACAAGCTCGAATCGCCCGAACAGCCGGGCCATGCCTTCGGCGGCATCCAGCGGCCGTCCATCGGACCACCATTCGACGGCTCCGCATGAGGCGCACGCAACTACTCCGGTCGATCCTTCCCATGTGACGTTGTGGCGGCAAGCTGCTGTCATACCATCACTCTGACAGGGGGGTGTGACACAATGTCCTTGGAGCAAGTCGTGGAGTGAGAATTTCGCAGTCGGTTCAATCGTTGGGCCTGTCCCCGCCGGTGTAGCCGCCGGGTGAACGTATGCTCGGAGAATGCGAATAGTGCTCTTGCTCGCCCTGGCGTTGGCTGCCTGTGGCACAACAGACGCCGAACCGGCGACCACCGGGTCGCCCGGCGCGAATCAGACGATTCCGACCTCGACGACGGAAATGCAGGGGGCGGACCGCTGTGCGAATGTCGTGGCCGTCGAGGCCGTTCAAGCCGGGGACGGCACCTACACCTTTTCTGTGACCGTAGCCTCGCCGGATGAAGGGTGGGAGAAATACGCCGATGAGTGGACGGTTTGGACCCCCGAGGGAACGGCGCTCGGAACCCGCATCCTGGAGCACCCGCACGAAACTGAGCAGCCGTTCACACGCTCGTTGAGTGGAGTCCCGATACCGGACGGCGTCACGATCGTGGTCGTAGGTGCCCGGGATTCGGTCGAGGGTTACTGCGGAGCGACGATCGAACTCGCTATTCCGTGACGCTCAGCCGGTCTGTTCGTCGATCACACGGCGCCGTTCGTCGCGTTCAACGTCATCGAAGGTTCGCGAAACGCCCGGAACCAACACCAGCGGGATGGGAGACCGCTGCATGACTTTGACGGAGACGCTGCTCCATACGTTCTCATCGAAGATGGGTCTGGTTGCTCCCATTACGATCATGTCCGCGGACCGTTCGCCGGCCACACGCACAATCACTTCACCGGCGTCGCTGCCCTCTTCGAGAATGGTGTCTGCCGAAATACCGTGTGTGCGCAAAGCCGCCACCACCGGTTCGACCAGGCGGACCCCGCGTTCCTCGACGTACCGTTTGACGAGTTGGGTGTGGACCTCGGCGGCACCTTCGGTACCATCGTCGAACGGGCGCCACTCGCCGGTTTCGAGATCGTCCAGGAACGACAGTGGGACCTCGATGACCGTCATGACCGAGACGTGCTGTTCGTCGTGGGCCAGGGTGGCGACCAGAGCCGCGACACGGGCGGCGGGAAGAGCACCGGCGGTGGCGATCAGAATATGCACCAGGGAAGATTAGGCGACCTGGCTACGCCAGGCGATGGCATACCACGAAATGGCAGGAGGACCTATGGCGGACCTACAGGCGGAACTCGTCAACAAGGTGACATGGAGCATTCCCACTGCGTTGGCCCTCGTCGGCTCGCACGCCGGCGACGAGTGGAACGCAATGACCACGAGTTGGATAACGCAGGTGGCTATGGAGCCGGTTCTGGTCGGCATCGG
The DNA here is from genome assembly GCA_029210695.1 of Acidimicrobiia bacterium. NCBI lineage: Bacteria > Bacillati > Actinomycetota > Acidimicrobiia > Acidimicrobiia bacterium. The sequence continues at coordinate 61,455 of JARGFH010000012.1, read as the reverse complement.
AGTCGACAAGAAGGCCGTGACCCATCGCTTGATCACCGACGGTCGGTGCTTTTCGATCAACCTCTGGTCGGCCGAGGACACCCGGACGTTCGTCAAGTTCTCGAAACCGGCAGTCAAAGAGGGCATGACGCTCAACGGCCGGGCGATTCGGGCAGGTGTGACCGGCTCCCCGATCTTCGAAGAAGCCGTTGCGTGGATGGACCTCCAACTGTGGAAAGAGGTCGATTGTGGAACCCATACGTTCTTCATTGGTGAGATCGTCGACGCAGGCCAACCGGATCCCGACGCGGTCGTCGCCTCCGTCAGAGATACCCGGATGAAATATGGAGGCGTGCGGCGCGGTGGCCACTGAACTCTGAACGAACGACCGAGGAGGAACACATGGATGTACGAATTGACGACAAGGTAGCGGTGGTCACCGGAGCCAGCCGGGGGATAGGCGAATCGATTGCGACCGAATTCCTCAACAGCGGGGCGCGCGGCGTCATCATCACAGGGCGCCGGGAAGAGAACCTGGCGGAGGCTCGGACGAGCATCAGCGCGGCAACGGGCCTCGGCGACCGGCTGGTCACGATGGTCGCCCGCGCTGACGATGCAGAGCATGCCGAATCGACGGTGAAAGGAGCCATCGAGACGTTCGGGGCCTGCGACATCCTCGTCAACAACGCCGGTACCAATCCGGCGGCCGGCAATCTGGTAGACGTCGAGCTCGGAGCTCTCGAAAAGACCTGGTCGGTCAACCAGCTGGGTCCCATCCTGTGGGCCCGGGCTGCCTTCAATCAGTGGATGCACGAGCACGGCGGGTCGATCATCAACGTTGCCTCGGTGGGCGGCATGCGCCCGACTGCGGTTCTCGGTGCCTACAACATTTCGAAGGCAGCACTGATCTTCACGACGCAACAACTAGCCTTTGAAATGGCGCCCAACGTGCGGGTGAACGCGGTGTCTCCAGCCGTCGTCAAGACCCGCTTGTCGGCCGCTCTGTGGGTCGGCGGAGAAGAAGCGGCGGCCGCGACCCATCCACTCGGCAGGTTGGGAGAGCCGGAAGATGTGGCCAACGCGGTGTTATTCCTCGCCTCGGAGGCCGCCTCCTGGATTACCGGGGTCAACTTGCCGGTTGATGGTGGCGTCATCGGGGCCGGAGGCAGCCTGACCTGATTGTCGACCCGCTAGGTCGGTGAAGTGTCGAGCGGATAGCCCGGTTCGCCTGCCGCGAACCAATCGTCGACGGCGGCTTGCGTTCCGACATCCTGGCCGGCCAGGCTGGACAAGATGTACCGGTGGTGCAAAATGTCGCAGTACGCCTGGATGGGGTCGGCGGTCTTGGTCGCCCCGCGCAGGCGCTTCATCATCGGCCGGAATTCCTGCACGCGCCACTTCATGGCGTTGATCACCCGGTCCGTGTCCGGTGCCTGCAGCGCTTGGAAATAGTGGAGATCACCGAGGATGTAGCGCGCTTGCTGTTCGAGCGCCCGCACCCCGGTCAGTTCTTCCAGCTCCCTGGCATGGAAATCCCGAACTCCGATCTTGATGTGCACCTTCATATGCTGCTCTTCCCCGACCGGGATGAGCTCTACCTCGTCGACCGTAACGCCGAGATCATTGAGACGTTCGATTCGTTCGCGAATGCGGAAGCGCTCATCACGCGGAATCACGAGTTCCTGATTGACTTCAGTCCACAAGGCCAGATAGCGAGCTGCCACATCCTCGCCGAGTTCGTAGTCGGCCTCGTCGATGTCGAAACCCTGGAGTGCTGCGATGTCGGCCATACCGCCTGCGACGTTCTCGATCATGATTTGCAGGTCCTCGAGGCGACGGCCTTCGCTCAGTTCATCGTGGAGTTCGGCCGTCTCCGCGTCGACCATGATGGTCTCGATGGCATCGGCGTCGTATCGATAGAGGACGTTCGAAAGAGAGCAGTCGCCCCAGAAACACCCGATGAGGTGCAACTCGACCAGCAGCCAGGCGAAGGCGTCGAGCATCTGCTTGCGGCGGGGACCAAACCCCGGTCCTTCGAGGAGTTCGCGATAGGAGAAAGAGAAATCGGCGTAGCGGGTGATGAGGGCGGCCGAGCGCTCATCGTTTGGATCATCCGACCGATCCTCGACCAGCCCGACAGGAAGAACCGCCTTGACGCCGGTGCCCTCCAGTTCACGCAGCACCGTGTAGTCGCGCCGGGCCGCCCGGCGCGGGAGTTCTTTGACGACGTACGTCCCTTCCGCGTAGACGACGAATCGCACCTCGTGCCGGGAGATGCCCTTCGGGAGGTCAACGATACGATCGGTCGACCATTCAACGATCGAACGATCCCACTCGAGATCGAGGAAGTCCGGATGTCCTGCCCGGACCGTGATGGTGTGTGAGGTCATGCCGGCACGGTACTAGCGTTGTCGGCCGTGGAGACGCCGGAACGAATCGAGATCGAGGATGGCGCCCGTGTCGTCGTTGATTGGCCCGGCGGAGCGAATCAGACACTCACGGCTCGTCAACTCAGAGACGCCTGTACCTGTGCGGACTGCGCAACTCAGTCTGAGCAGGGAAGGATCAGGCTGGTCATGGCGACCACGATCGCCGAAGCGCGATTGGTCGGAAGCTACGGCATCAACTTCACGTTCAGTCCGGACGGGCACCATACCGGTATCTTCACGTTCGATCAGCTTCGTGCCCTGGGCGATCAGACGTAGTACTACTTGTTTCCCCGATAGGCCAGGCCACGCGGGGTCATTGCGAACCCGTAATCCTGGAGGAGGGTTCCGAGTGGGGTGAGCGCCGATGCCTCGCCGTCGATCTCGTTGATGGTCATTCGTCCTCGCCGCCTCCCGATCTGCTCGATGGCCCGTGCGGTTGGGGCATCGACGGTGCCGTAGGTAAAGAGGCGCCGGCGATCCACATACGCCACGAGTGCCCCGGATGCGATGACGACCCATGAGACCGCCGATCGTGCGGGACGGGCAAGCGGATGGTCGGGCCAGGGGATGGCCGCTCCATAGAGGTTGGCCGGATCTGTGGCGGCTAGGGCCCGGGTGGCGTCGTTTGCCGCTCGAAGGCGATCGACTGCTCCCGGCAGGGCAAACTGTGCTCCACCCATTCCCTCTACGAAGTAGCCGCGCCGGATCTTTCCGATGTCTTCCATCTGACGAAGGATCGGATAGAAGCGGGTGAATCCGCCGGCGACCGCCTCGGCCGAGGTGCCATCCCTGGTTACTACGCCGTGCCTTTCGAGCAGTACCTCAGTCCAGGCTGCGCTCTTGAGCGTGTCCGGGATATTGTCGTCCACCGCCTCGGAGACCAACCACCAGCGTCCGGTGGTGGAGGGCGCAAAGGTCGGGGACCGTGTTCCGCGCCGGGCGGCGGTGCGCTTGCGGGCCGCAAGAGACCGGACCGGAGCGAGGGTGTCGTTCGTGACCAGTCCGCGCCAGACGAGATCCCACAACGCCTCGCCGACCAGTGCAGGGTCGCCGCCACCGGCCGACTCATAGATCGCCGGGAAGAACGAAGCACCTCGGCGGAGCAGCAAGTCGAGGATGGTGTCGTGCATCGCGGTGGTCTCGAAATCGACCGTTCGGGGGAGGGCCAGCTTGGAGAGCTGATCACGGAAGTAGAGCGACAATTTCCCATCTCGCGGTCCGAGCGAACCGTGTCCCACCCACACGATGTTCCCGGCCAGCATGAGTTGATCGAGCATCGCCGGCTGGTATCGCATACGTGCCGGAAGGATGTCGGTTTCGAGCACGGAGGCAGGTAGTGGAAACCCCTGCAGCTGGTGGACGGTCTCGACCAGGCGGTCGGTTGACCTTCGGTCGCCTCCAACGCCGTGCCAGGTGAGGGCGAATGCGGCCATGGCCGCAGGATCCACCGGTTCGATCTCCGAGCGAAGGGCTGCCAGCGAGCGTCGCTTGATCCTCCGAAGCACTTCGGTGTCAACCCATTCCCGCTCAGAGCCTTCCGCCCGGAAGGCGCCCCTGGCCGCCCGTCCGGATTCCTCGAGCTTCGCCAGGGCGGTGGCGACAACCGCGGTTGGCAGGCCGAGCGCGGTTGACGCCGCTTCTGTCGAGAACGGCCCGTGGGTCCTGGCATAGCGGGCAACCACGTCGCCGAGCGGGTCTTCAACCGGATCCAGGAACACATGCGGAACTCCAACCGGAGGTTGGACCCCGATGGCGTCTCGCAGCCGCCCTGCGTCTTCGATGGCAGCCCAGCGACCGATGCCACCGTGTTGGATCGGGATGACCTGGTTCCTGGATTGGAGATCCGCCAGGAGCGGTACCGGATCATCGTCTGTGAGGCGGGCGGTGAGCTCGTCGGCCGTCAATGGACCGAGCTGGCGGAGAAGGTCGTGCGCTCCGGAGGCGCCGGTTGCCTGATACCCCGGAGCAAGGCGTTGCAGCTCCAACTCGATGGTCGCGATGACATCGCGCGACAGCAGCTGGCGAAGTTCTCCCTCACCGAGCAGTTCGCCCAGGAGCTGGCGGTCGAGGGTGAGGGCGGCCGCCCTGCGTTCGGCCAGAGGCGTGTCACCCTCATACAAGAAAGAGGCGACGAACTCGAAGAGGAGAGAGGAGGCGAAGGGACTGGGGGAATCTAGCTCTACCTCAACAACACGGATCGCCCGCGAGCGGAGTTCACCGAGCAGCTCGATCAGTGCCGGAACATCGAAGTCGTCCTGGAGGATCTCCCGGTAGGTCTCGAGAACGATGGGGAACGATCCGAATTGGCGCACTACCCCCAGCAGATTGCCGGCCCGCCTTCGCTGGAGCCACAGTGGCGTCCGTTTGCCGGGCCGGCGGCGCGGGAGCAGGAGCGATCGCGCCGCCGCCTCCCTGAAGCGAGCGGCGAACATGGCTGAGTCCGCCAGGTGATCCACCAGCTCGGCTTCGATTTCGTCCGGATCGATCAGCAGATCCGCCGCGGTCGGAATGTCGTCCTGGTCGGGAAACCGGAGTGCGATGCCGTCGTCGCCCCAGATGACGTCGACCTGGCGGCCGAGTGTCTGACGAAACCGGCCGGTGAGCGCCATTGCCCACGGCGCATGCACTCTGGCGCCGAACGGCGAAAGCAAGACCAACCGCCAATCCCCGATCTCGTCGCGGAAGCGTTCGACGACGATCGTTTCGTCCGAGGGGAGGTGGCCCGTTGCTTCGAGTTCTTCCTGCAGGTATCCGGCGAGGTTCGAAGCGGCCAATTCATCGAGGTGGTACCGGTCGGCGAGCGTGCGTTCGGCTTCGGGGCGGTCGAGGGCGCCGACGACGCGAGTGAATTCTCCGAGCGCACGTCCCGTCTCGATTGTTCTCCCGAGCATGTCCCCGTGCCAGAAAGGCATCGTTGCGCCCGACTCTCCGGGAGCAGGAACGACCTCGACCCGGTCGGCGGTGATCTCGTTGATTCGCCAGGTGGACGCGCCCAGGATGAAGACGTCGCCCACTCTCGACTCGTAGACCATCTCCTCATCGAGTTCGCCAACCCTGGCGCCATCAGGAAGGTGCACGGTATAGAGGCCACGGTCGGGGATCGTGCCCGGATTCTGTACTGCCAATTGCAGGGCACCCGGACGACCCACGATGGTGTTGGCGACGCGATCCCAGTCGATTCGAGGGCGCAAATCGGAGAAGAGCTCAGATGGGTATCGACCCGAGAGCATGTCGAGTACCGCCTCGAATGGGCCACGTCCGAGTTCGGCATAAGGTGCGGCGCGTCGCACTAGTGAGAACAGTTCGTCAACACCCCATTCGTCCTTGGCGGCCATCGCCACGATGTGCTGCGCCAGGACGTCGAGCGGGCTGCGCGGGATCCGGGTCGACTCAACCGCGCGCTCGAGCATGCGGTCGACCACGACGGTGGCGACCAGGAGGTCCCCCCGGTACTTAGGGAAGATCTTGGCGCGGGAAGCCGCCCCAACCTGGTGGCCGGCCCGGCCGACCCGCTGAAGCCCGCTGGCGACGGAGGTGGGCGATTCGATCTGCAGGACGAGATCGACGGCGCCCATGTCGATGCCGAGTTCCAGTGAGGATGTTGCTACGACTGCCGGGAGTTCACCCTTCTTGAGCATCTCCTCGATCTGGACCCGCTGCTCGCGGGACACGGATCCGTGGTGTGCCCTGGCTACCTCTTCGCCGGCGAGGCGGTTGAGTTCGTCACAAATACGCTCGGCGAGCCTTCTGCTGTTGGCGAACACGATCGTCGACTGGTGGCTACGAATGTGCTCGAGGAGAGTTGGGTAAATAGCCGTCCACACCGATGTTCTGGCCGGTGGGAGTTGTGCAGGGCCGTCGTACACGCCCAGGGGGGTGGGTGGCGTCACGGTGACGGCGGTCATGTCTTCGACCGGCACTACCAGCTCGAGTTCGAGCGCCTTGTCGCCCGGGACGTCGATCAGATGCACGGGACGGGGTGTCCACGTACCTCCATCGACAGTCCCACCGCCGAGGAACGATCCGATCACTTCCAGAGGGCGCTGGGTGGCTGAGAGGCCGATGCGTTGCGGTGAGATGGCTGTGATCTCCTCGAGGCGTTCCAGGGACAGAGCCAGATGGGTCCCGCGCTTGGTGCCGGCGACTGCATGGACCTCGTCGACGATCACCCATCGCACCGAGCGAAGGGCAGCCCGGGCCTGGGAGGTCAAGAGAAGGTAGAGAGACTCGGGAGTCGTGATGAGAACATCGGGCGGGTGCCGCTCCATCCGCCGTCGTTCGTCTGCAGGAGTGTCGCCGGTGCGGATGAACGTCGTTATGTCCGGCAGGGGATCGAGGCCCAGGCGCCGGGCTGCATGCTGGATTCCAATCAGCGGTGCCCGGAGGTTGCGATCGATGTCGTAGGCGAGTGCCTTGAGGGGAGAGATGTAAAGGACCCTGCAACGTTCCTTGGCGGGAGGGATTGGTTCGTGGAGGATGCGGTCGAGGGTCCAGAGGAAGGCGGCCAGGGTCTTGCCGGACCCGGTCGGGGCGTGGATGAGCGTATGCCGGCCGTCTGCGATGGCCGGCCAGCCGTCTCGTTGTGCATCGGTGGGCGCCGCGAACGATGCCTCAAACCATGCTCGCGTTGCAGGGGAGAACAGATCCAGCACGCCGTCACGGTAGCGACCCCCACCGACGTATTTTCTCCGCAATGCTGTGGCGCGTGGCAAGACATTGCATTGCGCAGAAAACCCCGCGCTGTTTCTCCGCAATGCTGTGGCGCGTGGCAATACATTGCATTGCGCAGAAACTGCTGGTGGCTACGCCTCGGGGTCGGGTGGTATCAGGCGGAGATCTTGACCGCGTGAGCGGTCCGGAGCCGCCCGTTGGCGGACAAGTCCAGCATCGCCTCGACCACGTTGGGGTCGAATTGCGATCCTGCGTTTTCCTCGAGTTCTCTCAGGGCGTCGGCGATGGGCATCGGCGGCTGGTACGGCCGGTCGCTGGTCATCGCGTCGAAGGCGTCGGCGACGAGGAGAATGCGGGCACCACGGGGGATGTCGGTGCCGGCCCGATTGAACGGGTAGCCGACGCCGTCGTAGCGTTCGTGGTGGGCAAGCAGGACTCCGCAGATATCTGGATGGACGTATCCCTTCACCATCTCGAACCCATGCTCTGGGTGTTTGCGCATCTCGTGCCACTCCGCTTCGTTGAGCGGTCCCGGCTTGGCGATGATGAGCGGGTCGAGTCGGAGTTTTCCGATATCGTGGATCATGGCTGCGATGCGGAGACGGTCGATCATCTCCGGAGGGGCATCGAGGTGTTGGGCGAGGGCCGTCGCGAAGGTAGCAACCCGGAATCCGTGACGGGCGAGCGCCTCGTCCCGTTCCCACATCCGCTCCAGCATGCCTTCCAACACTTGCGCCCTCCTTGTGCGTCCCAGGCTAAGTCGCAGCAATAGCCCGCGCGTTACATAAGGTGGCACAGAGACCACCCTATGTACATGAGTCGTCGGCTCTAATTCGGCCCTTTGTGAGGACACGTTGGGGCGTTGATGATGGGTGGCGCAACATCGGTATGCCAGGCATTTGATCTCGGTGCCCGCCGCATGGTGCAGAATGTCCCCATGGACGTTGCAGTCAACCTGGTGGAGTCATACCTCCGCCTGAACGGGTACCTCACCCTCAGCGAGTTCGACATACAGGGGAGGGCGAAGGACGGGACCTACCGGACCCTCACCGACGTGGACATCCTTGCACTGCGGTTTCCGGGCGACATCTACGCGGCCGATGCCGGCGACACCGCCGAAGGGCGCATGCTGTTGATCTTGGATCCTGCGTTGCGCCTGGAAGACAATCAGATCGACGTGATCATCGGTGAGGTGAAACAGGGTGAGGCCGAGTTCAATCCGGGCCTCGCGACTCACCAGGTCCTTCACGCGGTCATCCGGCGAGTGGCGTGGGTATACGGCTGCGATCTGGAATCCGTAGTGCATGAGGTGGCGACGCATGGTGTGGCCGTGACGCCGAGTTGCAGCGGTGCCACCGTACGGACCCGCCTGGTCGCGTTCGGGCGGACCTCCGACGTCGACCTCCACACCATCTCGCTGTCGCATATCGTTGAACAAATGACGGCGTTCATGAGCGATTTCGATGATGTGCTCAGATCGGCCAACTTCAAGGATCCGGCCACGGCTTTCCTGAGATTGCTCACGAAGATCGGGTTCACTGTGCACAAGGAGTGAGGAAGCCATGGCGAACGGATTTCAGGTGACGATCGACGCAAACGATGTGAATCTCCTGGTGGAATTCTGGGCGCTGGCCCTCGCGTACGTTCAACAACCTCCGCTACCTGGATTCGCGTCGTGGCAAGAGTGGGCGGCCGCCGAAGGGATCCCCCAAGATCAGTGGGATGCGCGTGGGGCACTGATCGATCCGGCGGGCCGTGGCCCGCGTCTCTTCTTCCAGAAGGTACCAGAGGAGAAGTTGGCGAAGAACCGGCTGCACCTCGATATCAACATCGGGGGCGGTGGCGATGCAGACCCGGGAGACCGCAGGAGCCGCGTGGATGCCCACGTCGAGCTCCTCGTTGGAGCAGGTGGTGCAGTCGTGGGCGAGTTCGCCGAGAGCGGGGAACGATGGGTAGTGATGCAAGATCCAGAGGGCAACGAGTTTTGCGTCCAGTGAGGCGGGGATTCCCGATCAGGCCCGCCGGGCAATTCATAGAGCGAAGCCCGGGAGGTGACTCCCGGGCTTCGTGGATTCTCTCCGTGTCGGGCGGGGTCAGGGGATCAGCACCTGCGTGATGACGTGGACGACTCCATTGCTGGCATTGATGTTGGGGGAAGCAATGCTTGCGTCCGGGCTTCCGATGCCGAGTGAGTCGCTATCGGTGAGGGTGACAGTTGGGTTCGCCCACACGTAGCCCCCATTGAGCATCTCGATCGACTTCGAGTTGTTCCTGTTGATGACGCTGTTCGACCAGCGGCGGCCGTCGGTCACGTGGTAGAGGAGCACGTCGGTCAAGACCTCCGGGTTGGCGACCAGGTAGGCGGTGATGCCCGGGTTGGCTTTCTCGAGTGCCGCGAACGCCTCGTCCGTGGGTGCGAACACCGTGAACTGACCGTCACCATCCAGCACGTCGAACAGGCCGGTTGCGTTCAGCGCGAAGTTCAGAGTGCTGAAACCGGGCATCTCCGTGATTTGGGCAATGGTGGGGCCGGCGGGCGCCTTGTTTCCTTTGGCGGATACCGGGATGGCCAGCAAGCTCACCGCTAGTAGGGTGGCTACGGCCAGGGTCAATGTGCGTCTCATCAGGACCTCCTTGGTTTGTTCCTGTTACGCCCTAAGTACGGAACGGGCACAGGGGCCGGATTAAGCAAGATCTCGGAAGGTGTTCCGCCCGCAGGAGGGGAGGCCGCCGGTTGATCGGGTCATCGACCCTGGGCCCTCTGCCTAGCGACCCTTGAAATCTCCCGGGCGCTTCTCGAAGAAGGCCTCCACTGCTTCGCGGTGGTCTGCTGTGTGATGGCTAACCGACTGGAGAGCGGCCGAGATGTCGAGGAATCCATCGAGTTCCATCGACCGGGCATGGCGAAGCAGGCGCTTGGTCAGGCGCACCGAATGAGGTGGCTTAGCTGCGATCTGCAAGGCAATCACCATCGCCCGGGGGAGAACGTCGTCGGGTTCCACCATCTCGAGCAGGATTCCCATCTCGACTGCCTCTTCCGCGGTGACGATGCGGGATGTGAAAGCGAGTTCGGCCGCCCGCTGCCAACCGACAACGCGGGGGAGGAACCAGGCCCCACCGTCACCGGGGACAATGCCAAGATCGATGAAGGTGTGCGCGAATCGCGCCTCGGTCGATCCGATTCTCAGGTCACACATCAGGGCGATATCGAAGCCTGCTCCAATCGCCGGTCCGTTCACGGCCGCAATCGTTACCAGGTCCGTTCCCAGCATCAAGCGCGGGATCTGCTGGATCGACGCCCGGTACTTCTCGGCTATCTCATCAGGGGTGCCTTCGAACAGGCCGACACCGGCCCGCATGTCCTTGACATTGCCTCCGGCACTGAAGGCGGGGCCCTGGCCGGTGATGATCAGGATGCCGATGTCCGGATCGGCATCGGCATGACGGAGGGCAGACATGACCTCTTCGACCATCTCCGGGTTGGTGATGGCGTTGCGGGTTTCGGGTCGCGCCAGCGTCAGTGTGGCGATCCGTCCGTCCGGCTCATAGACGATGTGCTCCATGATCAGGAGGCGGCTTCGACGAAGGCGCGCGCCTGATCCGGGTCGACCGGTGCTGTGGTCACGTGGTCTCGTTTCAGAGCCGTTCCTGCGATGATTCCGTTGGCCGTCTCGAGCAACCCGGCCACGTTGTCGATACGGGCGCCGGAGCCGACCAGCAAGTGGGCGTCGGGGACTGCGACATGAACCCGGCGGAGATCACCGACGTCCGGTTCCTCGCCGGTTCCTGCTCCTGAGACGATCAGTGCGTCGGCGAGGCCCCGCTCCCATGTGTCGGCGGCCGCCTGGGCGATCGAAAGCCCACCCGGCGGGGCGGCATGCTTGACGAAGACATCGGCGAAGATCCCTACCTCGACCCCCAGGGAACGGCGCAGGCGGGCGAGTTCAGCCGCCCGGCCTGTGATCAGACCCTGGTCGGTCTGCATCGAACCGGAAAGCACATTGATCCGGATGTAGGAGGCGCCGGTGACCGCCGCAATCGAGAGGGCTGCATCGCCATCGTTCCTGAGGACGTTGATGCCGAACGGGAGGTCAACGGCGGCGGAAATGGCTTGGGTGGCCGCGGTCATGGAGGCCACAGTGATGTTTGGCACGCGTTCGGCGAAGAACGGCACGTCTCCGAAGTTCTCGATCATCAGGCCATCGAACCCGGCCGCCTTGAGGGTCTCGGCGTCCTTGATAGCGGCGGTGACAACGGCATCGAAGTTGTCCCTGAACCCGGGAGCACCCGGAAGGGGATCGAGGTGAACCATGCCGATCAGACGAGGAAACACGGGGATCACATGTAGGCGCGGGCGACCCGCAGCGCGGTTTCGGCGATCTCGCCCTGGGCTTTGAGGGAACCCGCCTGGGTGGCATTCATGCGTTGCACGGCGACCCGGCACCACTCGCCGGCCTGGCCTTTGATCACCTGGTCGGTGTCCTCCGGTCCGAAGATCCATTTCGACCACTGCGGGCCTAGGACTTCGATCCGCACCGGCTTGGAGTACTCCTCACCGGCCAACTCGAAGGCGTACGGCAGCGATTTCCAACCCAGCCAGGCGATATGGCGCAATCTGACGGTGTCTTCGCACTCCTCGCCGACGGAGGTGTATATGTCGAGGCCGTGGGCCCAGGTCTCCATCAGACGGGCCGTCGCGAACGTCCGGGCGCTCATGTCGGCTTTGAACCACGGGACGCGGACGGTGGGGGCGATCCTCGACAGCTCTTCGATTACTTTGGCTCTCGCCCCACGCCACCATTCGATGACGTCTTGAGCTCGCATGGCTCGGCCGGGTAGAACGCCCGCCAGGGTGAAATCCTCGTCGGTGGGATAGGCGTTGGCTTCCGATTGCCGTGATCCGCCTTCCGCCAGCGCGTTGTATGCGTACTCCTCAAAGGTGGCCAGATGACTGACGGTGTCGCGAATCGACCAGCCTGCAGCCGAACTGGGGCGATCCCAATCCCGGATGGCTACGCGCTGGAGAAACTGGTCCAGCGATTGTTGCTCTGCCACGAGGTCTGAAAGAATCTCACGCACCGGCGTAATGGTAGCCGCTCACCGCCCGCCGAGAGGCGGGGAGCTACCAGGGTCGCTCGGGAAGTTCGTCCCGATATGGGGGTGGGAGATGAATCTCGTGGGGAGTTGTGTCGACCAGATCGTTGAGTGCGTCGATGAGCTTTCTGAGTCGCCCGAAGCTTCTGCGATCGAAATGGAGGGAAACCCGTCCGGCATCGACCGAGTCCGCGTCGGCGATTTCCGCCTCGGTGGCAGGAATGACGCTGATCTCGCCGTCCACGAGGATGTCGGAGAAGTCATCGTTGAGGCGCTGGAGTTGGGCTTCGTCGGGTGCATGGTTCATTCGCAGGACCAGCATGCCTTTCACATAGCGCTGTGACTGGTAGTTGGCGTAGAACCGACAGATCTCGTCGGCAGCTTCAAGGGGATTGCTCGTGATCTTGTACAGGCTGAGGTCGTCGACCGTGATCATGCCGTTGGCGACGAGGTTTTCCTCGACGAAACGCTGCCATTCCTCCCAGTATGAGTTGCCTTCCGCCTCGAGCAGGACGATCGGGTGGAGATCGCTCTTGCCGGTTTGGATCAATGTCAGGAGTTCGAATGTCTCATCCATGGTCCCGAAACCGCCCGGGAACAGGGCGAAGGCATGCGACTCCTTCACAAATCCGAGCTTGCGGGTGAAGAAGTACTTGAAGTTGATGACCCGGTCGTTCTCGATATGTTGATTGGCGTCCGACTCGAATGGCAACCGGATATTGACGCCGAAGGAAGCATCGAGTCCGGCTCCCTTGTTGCCGGCCTCCATGATGCCGGGGCCGGCACCGGTGATGACCCCCCAGGCTCGATCATGGGCCATGATCCCGGCGAATTCCACGGCCAGCAGGTAGTTGGGATCGTGCGCTTCGGTGCGCGCCGATCCGAAGATCGTCACCTTCGGTATTTCGCGATGGCGAGAGAAGACGAGCATCGAGTAGCGCATCTCCTTGAGGGCTGTGTTGAGCAGTTTGAGGTCACCGCGATCGGCTACATCGCGGTGCAGTTTGAGGGCGGTCGTGACGATCTCGCCGATGAGGTCGGCGTTGGCGGTGTCGGCGCCCGTAGCTTCTACGAGTTCGTTGACTTTTTCTTCGAGGACGGGATCCCCGATCGCGTACGGTCGCATGAGTTCCTTCGTTGCGGCTGAGTAACGGTAGTCAACTCGAAGAACTGTCCCACCCTTCTCGTATGTTCGAGAGCAGACACGAGATGGAGGTTGATATGCCGGCTGATCTCACAGCCCGCAACATCCGTACGATTGACCAGTTCCTCGAGTTGTTCGCAAGGGCGATCTTCGCTTCAGGACTGTCCTGGGCGGTCGTCGACCGCAACTGGGCGGCGATACGACTGGCCTTCGGTCGGTTCTCGGCGGTCGACGTGGCCGCACTGACCAATCGTGACATTGAGCGCCTCTGCGCGACGCCCGGCGTGATCGGCAACCAGCGCAAGATCGCCGCCGTCGGCCGGGCGGCGCAACTACTGGTAGAACGGAAAGCCGAGTTCGGTTCCGTCGGACGCTGGATCCAGTCGCTGGGGGACTTCCCTGATCAACAAGACGGACTCCGTTCCATTCCGTTCATTGGCCCGTTCGGCGCCTACTACGTGCTCTCCGTGGCGGGGTTTGCCGTACCGGATTATGAGACCTGGTTCAACGAATACGGGCCGGCCTCGACCAGGCGAGCGGGTTGACTCGAGAGTCCCGATCGAGAATCCGATGGTGGCGCCGGTGGCTACCGGAAAGCCGGTCCCTTTGGTCCCTTGCGCACAACCGCGCTCCACACGGTCTCGTAATGGTCCCGATCGAAGGCATCGATCTGCGGCAGAACAAACTCCTCCCACGCCTTGCGGAGGGGATCGTCGGCATCCGCATACACGCGCAACCCGGTCGGAACCCGGTCGAGCACGGTTCGCAGGCTCATCGGCGACTCGACCCTCGTGGCGACGTCGGGGGCCGTGAACGAGGCGTTCACCTCGGCTGCCAACCGGCTGATGGCGTCACTGAACGGCTCGGACATCGACGGGTAGCGGCGCTCGATCATGGCGCGAATCTGATCGACGATAGGGAAGGCCTTTTCCCAGATCACCCAGCGGTCGGCGAATGCCTTGTTGAGTGTTTGCGTTCCGGCGTAATCGCGCAAGTCGGTGGGGTTCATTGTTCCGAACAAACGGACATCGTCACGCAAGCGCACGGTTTCGCCCGTCGGGAGATCGAGCGCAGCATATCGGTCGAGGAGGCCGTGCAATGCGAAGAGGGTCTCTGCCCCGGCTGCGTTCAGCTCGGACAGGTTGACCAAAGCCGGGCCGCGCAGTGCCCGGGTGATCTCGCCGTCTTCCCATCGGCTCTCCGTTCCCCCTTTGCCGTCTCCGTGCAGCAGTGTCGAACCAATCAGCGTCACGTCTCGAACCTCGCCCGTCAGAGGGACCCGGTAGTACGGGAGGCGAAGCATCGCCGCGAACTGCTCGATGTCGTGGTCTTTGCCGGTACCCATATGGCCCCGGACCGCCAGGTGAAGCGGCTGGTAGCCCTCAGGGAAACGCTTACGGACGTCCTCCATGGCTGCAAAGCGGTAGAGCATCCCGAGGTCGACATAATGGGGATCTGGTTCCGGTATCTTGCCGACCCGGTGCGCATGGTCCGGCAGGTCCTTCGGCACCACGAACTGTTCGAGTTCGATCGGCGGTCCATCCCCACTCGGATCTGTGAATACAACGGTCCTAGGCACCGGGTTTCTCCTTCCATGCGCTCATGTGTTCTCTTGTTCCGGCCCGGGTCCACCACTCATCCAGGCCGGACAGTGCCAGGCTCCTTCTCAACGCGGTGCGTACTCCGTCGACCATGGCCGCGGCCAGTGTGTCCGGGCGCTCAACGATCTGGTGGCGTCCGTAGGCCACCTGAACCGTGTCGTCTCCGATTCCTATTCCGAGGACCGTCGTCCCGGTTTGCTCGACCGCTTCGACCGAGCGGGCCAGCGACTCGAGCGAACCCCGGGTCATGCCGTCGGCCAGGACGACGAGGACACGGACTGTCGCGCCCAGGCGCGACAGGCGCTGCGCTGCGTAGCTGAGGTTGAACTCGTCGACGTTGGCGGCCTTCTCAAACATGCCGACCGGCGGGGAATCGTGGGGAGCTTTGCGCGCCTCTGCCGACGCCCGCGTCGGATGGGAAGCTGCAAAGAACAACCCGGCGAGCAGATCCTCGGAAGTGCGCCAGCGAGCATTGAATGGTTTGACCAGGTAATGGTTGATGGTATTCGTCAGGCGATCGGCCGCCTGCCCTTGGGATCGACGCAATCCCCCCGTTGCCTGGCTCCTGCGGCGCGAGAACGACCACTCCGAGTCGTCCGACCGGGCGCTGAATGACCGGTTGAAGAGCGCCACCTCGAAATCGATCTGAAGCTCATCGCACAGTCGGGCCAGCGTCCAGGCCCCCAGCGTGGCAGCCGCCAGTCCCCACGGAGCTGTGCGGCCACCGGTGCTGGTGAGCGGGCGGGGCTGCAGCATGGAGGCCGATCCGTCGATGAGCAGCGATACCGCGTAGCTACGCCGGGTTCGCAGGGCCCGCCGCTCGTACATTCGCTGGTAAAGGCCGGCACCGAGGAAAAGGGGAGCATGTGGCGAGATGTCGCCGGCGTCGTATCCGGAGCGGAGACCCCTGCGCTGATTAGCGGCGAAGAGAGGGAACAGCTCGCCCGACACGTGTCGCTGAGCGACGCCCCAGGCGGAGGCTGCCTCGAGGAGCGTCTCGCGCCCGGCCGGCCCGAATTGCCGGAAGCGGTGGGGAAACCCCGACACCATCAGGCGACCCCCTTGACCGCTAGGAAGGAACACAGTCGGGGCCTGGCTGACCCGGAGCAGCTGATCGGTTGCTGCATCGTCGGCCACGTCAGACGGACCTTTCTCGCCATCGGCTCCTGCTCGTTGCTCGAGTTGCCGGGTGCGTTCATATCCGTCGAGGTTCTGGACGATCGGGCTGATCAAGCGCACCCGGTCGACGCCATCTTCGACCGCTTGGCTGTCGAGCTCCTCGCGGAGTTTCTTCTGGGCTGCCGACTCATCGACCGGAGCCTTGGAGGCAAGCCCGTGCAGTCTGGCGACTTCGAGAATCTGGAGTGCCAGAGTGGCCACTTCCCAGGCATCTTCGGCCTCTTGCACGGCATCGAAGAATGGTTGAGCGTCGGCAAGGGCGACCGCCACTCCCGGTTGTGCTGCTTTCTCGAGCACATCGCGCTCGACGTGCTCGCCGACCAGAGCGAACCCGGCGATCGCCATCTGTCCCAACGGCGTGGCGGCAGCCATCGCCGATCTGATGGAGGATTGGTAGAGGTCGGTGAGAACCGATCGTGCCCCCGGGTAGGCGGCCATTCCCGTCAACTCCTGCCGCCCGTCTTCGAGCGCGAAGAACATCGAGACGGCCGCCTCACTGCCCGCCTCGGCGAGCGCGGTCAAGAGATCGACGGGTTCTTCCGACAAGGGGGTCTCCCGCTTCGGGAACCATGAGGGAGGGAGCGGCCGGACTTCTTCGAGGTGGGTCGAAACGAGATGAACAACCTCATGGAGTGCAGAGGCGAGAGCGACCTCGCCCGGCGTCACCGGCGCCCGGCGTCCATAGGCTGCCTGGAAGATGCCCGGATCGAGCACGATCTCGCCAGTGCGGGCCGAGGCAGTCGAACCGAGTCGCACCTGGAGTTCATCGTCGCCGGCGAGGCTCCGGGCCACCCGTGTGACGGCCGGAGCGACCCGCTGATAGCGGGCGACGACGTGCTCGATCGCCCGCTCTTCCGGCGAAAGGATCTCATGGAGCGTGGATTGGGCGCGCACAAGGCTGATTGTCTCACACCTCTGCAACCTGCGCCGAGGCCGGCGCCGCGGTAGGTTGGCGATGTGCAAGACCATGATCTCGCCATCAACGGCATCACCATCCATGTCCGCACTGCCGGCGACCTCGAAGCTCCGCCGCTGCTTCTGCTGCACGGCTGGCCCGATTCAGGCCGGTGCTGGATGAAGGTGGCGCCGCTGCTCTCAGACCGTTACCGGGTGATCGTTCCCGACCTACGCGGTTTCGGCGATTCCGATGCTCCGACCGACCTCGAGGCCTACCGCATGCCGGTCTTGTTGGCTGACGTCGCCGGGATCATCGAGTGGAACGGTGGCGGACCGGCCTACGTGGCCGGCCACGACTTCGGCGGTGCTCTCACCTGGCAAGCAGCCACCTGGCTGGGAGGGTTGGTGCGCCGGGCGGTCGTCCTAGCGGCACCGCACCCGAGCCGGATGCGGGCCGTCGGTGCCGGGAATGTGGAGCAGCTGAGCCGGTCGTTCTATGTGTGGCTGATGCAGTCCGGCGAGGCAGGCATGCGTTTGCTGGCTTCGGAGGACTTCGCGTTGCTTGCTCGATTCGCGTTCGGGAGTTCGCCTGGATTCAGCGAGGAGGATCGGGAGGCGTACCGTCGGGACTGGCGGCGTCCGGGTCGCTTCGATGCGATGGCCAACTGGTACAGGGCGCATTTTCGCGCCGACCTCTTCAACGCCGACGTCCCGCTCGAGCTACCAGACGTGCGCATCCCGGTTCGCTACATCCACGGCGAGCTCGACTGGGCGTTTGTCCCCGAGATGGCAACCGGTTCCGGCGCTTTCGTCGATTCGGAGTTCGACGAGCAGGTGATCGCAGGGGCGTCGCACTGGATGCCGCAGGAAAGACCGGCCGAAGTGGCGGAGCTGATCCACGACTGGATGTCGCGGTAATGAGTCGCGGGTCGCGAGTCGCGAGTCGCGAGTCGAGGGTTGCGCACTGATCTGATCCGTGCGGCACGTACAATGCCCCCAATGCACTACGACCTCACGACCTTGCCTAACGGACTGAGGGTCATCACCGAAACCATGCCGAGCCTTCGTTCGGTCGCCGTTGGTTGCTGGGTAGACACCGGTACCAGAGATGAGACACCCGAAGAGGCAGGCGCTTCGCACTTCCTCGAGCATCTCCTCTTCAAGGGATCCGAGACGCTGAGCGCTCGCCAGATCTCTGAGACCTTCGACGCGATGGGCGCCCAATCCAACGCCTTCACGAGCCAGGAGTACACCTGCTTCTGGGCCCGTATGCTCGACGCCGATCTCGACGAGGGTCTCCGCCTGCTTGGCGAGATGCTGCAGCGACCGGCGTTTCGGCAGAACGAGATCGATTCGGAACTCCAGGTCGTGATCGAAGAGATCAACATGAACGAGGACGACCCGAACGACGTGGCGTTTGAGCGGTTCCACGAGACGATCTTTGCGGGGCATCCGCTCGAACGGCCGATTCTGGGCACACGCGATTCGATCCGGGCCATGAAGCGAGAGGATCTTCTCGGATACTGGCAGCGGCGGTATGGCGCCGGTTCGACCGTGATCGCCATATCCGGGTCGATCGAGCACGATCGAGCTGTCGAGCTCGTCGGGCGTCATTTTGGGGATTGGACGGGTGGAGCCGTGCACCATGAGTATCGCCGGGCCTCGGTTGCTAGTCGGTTGTCGGTCGTGCACCGCGATACCGAGCAGAGCCACCTGGTGCTGGGCGGTGAAGGAATGAGCCGCGAGGACGAACGCCGCTACGCCTTTGAGATCATGCACCTGGCGCTGGGCGGCGGCATGTCATCCCGTTTGTTTCACACCATTCGCGAGGAGCGTGGGCTGGCGTACGCCGTCTACTCCTTCAAGATGCCGTTTGCGGACGTCGGCGCCTGGGCCGTGTACGCCGGTACGACGCCGGCGCAAACCCCGACTGTGCTCGGATTGGTCCGTGAAGAGCTGGCCAGGATGGCTGCGGACGGCATCACGCCCGATGAGCTGAAACGGGCCCAGGGAAACCTGCGCGGGAGCCTGGCTCTCTCGCTCGAAGATCCCAATAGCCGGATGGTCCGTCTCGGGAGGCAGGAACTCACGGGGGGAGAGCACACATCCGTAGACGAGCGCATCGCCAGGGTGAACTCAGTCACCGAGTCCGACGTCCAACTGGTTGCTCAACAGATGCTGTGCGGCCCATTCGTCATGGGTGCGGTCGGGCCGTTCGAGGCCTCTGATCTCGAGGAGTTCGTCAAATGAAGGTTGCCGTCTCCGGAGCGGCCGGCCGGATGGGGTCGCTGGTGGCGGCTGCGGTCCGGGAGGCTGATGACCTCGACCTCGGGTGGCTCTTCGACCCGTCGGCTGATCGAGGCGACGGGGTATCCGCAGATCCTGAGGATGTCCGGGGTGCTGATGTTGTGGTCGAGTTCACGATGCCGGGGGTCGTGATGGCCAACCTCGAACGATGGCGACAGATGGGTATTCACGCGGTGGTAGGTACTTCGGGATTCACCGAAGCGCGGATCGACGAGGTGCGCCGGGCGTGGGGGAGCGGGCCACCGAACTGCCTGATTGCCCCCAATTTCTCGGTGGGCGCAGTGCTCATGATGCGCTTCGCGGAACTGGCCGCGCCCCACTTCGCGGCGGCCGAGGTGATCGAACTCCACCATGATCGCAAGGCGGACGCGCCGTCGGGGACGGCGGTGAACACGGCAGCACGGATCGCAGCGGCGAACCCAACCCAGCGGCGTAAGGTTGAGTCGGAGGAGTTGATCACGGGCGCCAGGGGTGCGACGGTTGAGGGCGTTCCGGTGCACGGCATTCGCCTGCCCGGTTTACTCGCCCACCAAGAAGTACTGCTCGGAAACGACGGTGAGTTGCTGACGATCCGTCACGACACGACCGATCGTGCATCGTTTCTGACCGGCGTGCTGCTGGCCGTGCGCCATGTGGCGAGCCTGCCCGGCGTCACCGTGGGAATCGAAGGCCTCCTGGACATCTAACAACCCGCTTCTGGCGTCAGAAAACGCGCAATTCTGACGGCTTTCTGACGCCAGAACGGGGGATTCAGGTTGGTTCGATCATGAGCCCGGCCGCCGTGCCGAGGACGAGGGCAGCCATGATCACCGCCCCGATGGCGAACCGGTACTTGTTGGGCTGTTCTGCGTAACGGGCGACGAAGAACCCGAGGACGGTCCAAACGGTCAGATCGAGTGGCCAAGAAAAGGCCAGGTCACCGCCAATGCTGGTGACTAGCCCAGTCACCGGCCCTCCGGCAAAGAGGAAAGGGTAGGCAAGTTGCTGGTCGAGTCCTATGAGCAGCGCAACGACCAGCATTGCCAGCGCGAAGGCGATGAAGACGACGGTTGCCATGACGGCCTGTCGACAGCCGACGCCTTCTTCGTCGGGCCTTGCGTCTTCGTCGGGTCTGGAATCCATGGAGCGCGACGATACCCGGTCACGGAGCCCACATGTCCACCGACATCCCTGCGACGACGGGCAGACCGTCGACGACATCGAAGTAGACGTACCAGGTGATCCAGTCCAAACCGCCGTAGGCCGGATCGTCACCCGGGTCGTGGACGGCGACGAAGTGGAAGTTACGGAAGAGCACAGGGACGACGGCCTCGGGAAGCGTTCCGTTTCCTCCGGCGATCGGTGTATCGATTTCGATGCGCCGGTCCTCGTCGTCCCAGGCAGACAGGAAACTGTCGGCGATCTGATTGGCGAAAGTCGCCTGGAACGCGCAGTCTGGGTCGGGGCCGCAGCCCGGATTGCCCCACAGGTAGATCGTCTGATCGGACATCGGGTCGTCGTTGAGTGTGAAATGCTTTGGTAGATCGAAGTGAGTGATGGTGAGGCCTTTGGCGCCGACGTACGAACCGAGCGGTTCTCCCGCCCGGAACACTCCGTCGGCGAACCGCTCGATGGTGGCGGATGGATCGAGGGCCGCCAAGTCGTCAACCTCCTCGGTCAGGTAGATCGAGTTGACCCACCCGAGGATCCCATTGTGGAGGATCTCCACCCAGAGGGATCCTGCCGCTCCGTCGCTGGCACCGGTCGGCCGGACATTGGTCGCGGTTGGTTCGAGTTCTCCGATCACGGTGGCCATCACGCCATGCCGAACATTCAGCGTGTCGTCGGCCGGAACCAGAACGACCGCGGCCGTCGGCGCATCGATCCAGATTTCGACGGAGGCAGAGGCGTAGTCGGCCGGGGTCATGAACCGGGTGAGTGTGAGGGAGTCGTCCCAATAGTCGAGGCCCAGCGACTCGACAAAGATGTCCGGGTTGCCGGGATCAGACGAGAGCCCGGCTATGCCTTCCCAGGCCAGGCCGTCGGGTGACGTTTCGACGATCGTCGTGTCTTCGAGACGACGCAGTCTCGCCATCGTCGATCCGTCTGAAGCGAGGGAAACGGCCGACCCCTCCGGCCACGGCGGCTCGGAAGTCGGGGCCCAGGTGATGCCCTCATCGGACCTCCACATCGACGTGGTGGCTGAGTCCATGTCGAACGCCGCGACGGCCAGCCCATTGGAACCCGAGGCCAACTCATGGAATGACCACCATGCACCCTCACCGAAGCGGTCGCCGATGTACGTCCAGTCGTCCCCGTCTTCTGAGAACCACAAGAGAGTCGTGCCGTAGATGGGACCGGATCCGCCCAGCAGCCACCCTGAGTCCCCGACCGATATCGCACTTGCCCATTCGTTCGGCCACACAGCGTTGGGGGTGGTGGTGAGGGTCCAGTCCCTGCCGTCGAGTGAGTGCCAGAGCGCTGCGGTCGACCCTTCAGAGGTGGTGACCCATCCGACGGCAACGATCTCATCGGCGGTCGTTGCGACGCCGGCGATGCCTGCTCCCCCGGGCCGGGGAGGGGATTCCGGTGTGGCGAAAATCCCACCGGGTGAACTGCCGGTGGCGCGCTGAGGGAGCAGGTGCTCGAGTTGCCAGGTCCGGCCGTCAATCGAGGCGAGCAGGGAGGCGGCGGACTCCGGGGCGGTAGGGTCGCCGAGGAGGAAGGCAAGGTAGCGCCCACCCCAGAAGACCAGCTCCGAGACATGGGGTGAGTCTCCGTACTCATCAGTGGTGGTGAGGTCGGAGATGAGCGCGCGGGTCCAGACCTGCCCGTCGAAGTGCCACAAGGCACCCTCGTTGGGATGATCCCGGGGCGTCGTGCTCACGTCGCCTGCATAGACCAGGCCGGCGTCACCGATCGCCATATGCCCGATCGTGTAGGCGAGGTCCTCATCGGGCGAGGGGAGCAGCTGGTACGAGGCAGTCGGCACAACCGTGGCCGGGACGGTCGTGGTCGATGTGGTCGAGGTTGTCGATGTGGGTCCCGCGATAGGTGGTTCGGTTGCCGAGGGGCCGGCAGGAGCGGTGGTGGCGCTCGTTGGGCCGGTGGTCTCAACCGTCGATCCGGTACAAGCCGACAGGATCAAGACGAGAGTGAATGCTGTCCTGCGCATGAGGCTATAACGCACGCATCCGCCAGGAAGTTCCAATTCACGGACGCGGTCCGGCGAGGAGCGCCGGGTCGATGCCGGTTCCTTCGATGGTGCTCAGGAGGCCGAGCAGAGAGTCAGCCCGGCCGGCGTCGGCCCCTGCGATGTCGTGAGCGGCCTGTTCCAACTGGACGCTCAGCACGGGCGCGTACTCTTCGTAGGCGCGGCCGAGGGCGACCTTCCACTTGCCGTCCTCACGGGCAAACCACATCGCTGGAGAGCCCCTCACCTCGCCGGTCGCCTGGTCATCGGTGATATTGAACGCGTCGAAGTTGATCCGCTCTCCGGGTGTTGATATGAGAAGCGCCTCGTCGATGGCCGTGACGAAGACGTCTTCGGCTGTGAGCAACGCCAGTTCTTGTTCTGAGAAGCGAAAACGAAGACGGACCACGAGTACTGCATCGATGAAGTCCATCTCGTCGACGTGAACCGGTGCAGCGGCCAGCTGCAGCAGCTCTCCATAGAGGTCGAGGGTCCCGGAATCGACGTAGCTGAGGGCGCTTCGCCCGTCGGCCGCCGCCAGCGCGGCGACGTACCCGTCGAAGGCGGCCCGTATCTCGAGGGCCGCCTGGGGGAGCGTGGTGGTCGTCGGCTCGGGAATCGTGCTCGTTATGCCGAAGGTGGTCGTCGTGGTCGGAATGTCGGCGATCGTTGTGGTGGACGGCGTGGAACTGCACCCGCCGGCGAGAGCCAAGACGGTGAGCATGAGAAGGAAGCGTCGAATCATCGAGTTCATGGTAGAGGTAGGCGGTCGGGGAGCCCGAGGGCTCTCGTTGTGGCTACCTCTCGGTGATCGTTACCCGGTTGATCGTGCAATCGCTGTTCGGACGATCTGATCGGTCTGTCGGCGTTGCCGCGATGGCATCGACGATCTCGAGACCATCCGTCACCTTACCGAAGATCGTGTAGGCGTGAGGGAGTCCGTAGTCCTGGTGCATGATGAAGAACTGGCTGCCGTTGGTGTTGGGGCCGGAGTTCGCCATCGCGACCGTGCCGCGGGCGTAGGTGCCGGGCCCGTCGAGTTCGTCACGGAACTTATAGCCGGGCCCGCCGCGTCCGGTCCCGGTGGGATCGCCGCCCTGGATCATGAAGCCTGAGATGACCCGGTGAAAGATGACACCGTCGTAGAAGCCGTCTTTGGCCAGGAATACCCAGTTGTTCACCGCCATCGGTGAGTTCACCGCGTCGAACTCGACTTCGACGTCGCCGTGGTTCGTGTGGAGCGTCGCCGAATACGTCTTGGCGAGGTCAATTTCGAAGTCGGGGGGAGCGGAGTACTGCTCGGCCATGGGTAACCTTTCATCGGAACGGTCCCGCAGTGTAAGGGATCGGTCGGGTTTTCTCCGCAATGCAATGGCGCGTTAAGCGTGCATAGCATTGCGGAGAAAGTTCAGAACAACGCGTTGGCGAGCCGCCGGCGGTACTCAATGGTCAGTGGGTTGTCCGCACCGAGGACTTCGAACACGTCGAGAACGGCGGTGCGGGCGTCATCCATCAGGTCGCCCTTGCGGGTGATTACCTCGAGGAGCAGATCGAGTCCCTGCTCGTACTGGTGGCCCGCGATTCTCGCTCTTGCCAGGTCCACCTGCACCGTTTCGTTTTCCGGATCTCCGGCCAGTTTGGCTTCGAGATCTTCAACTGAGATAGCGCCGGGTGTGCCGAGTCGCGCCGCTGCCCGCAGGCGGTCGACCCCGACGCTCGACGGGAGCGGTTCGAGGATTTCGAGTGCCGCCTCTGTGTCGCCGTCCAATAGCTTCAGCGAGGCGAGTGCCACGGCCGCACCCTCGTGTTGTCCGTCGGCCTCGAGCACCTTCAGGTACATGGCCGCGGCTTCTTCCTCCCTACCCTCGTTGACCAGGCCATTTGCGACGGCCACGAACTCATCGAGCGGGTTGGGCACAAAACCGGCCAGCCACTTCTCGACCTGCGGTTCCGGCAGAGCGCCGGTGAAACGGTCGACTTCTTGGCCGTCCTTGAAAGCAACCACGGTAGGGATCCCCTGCACGCCCATCTGTGCGGCCAGAGCCTGGTTCTGGTCCACGTCGACCTTGGCCAACTCGAACGCGCCATCCGCTGCATTGGTGAGACGCTCGAGGCTGGGCCCGAGCGTTCGGCACGGTTGACACCATTCCGCCCAGAAGTCCACGACGACCGGAACCTCAGATGAACGCTCGATGACTTGCTGGTTGAACTCCGCGGTGTCGACGTCGCGTACGTGAGACACGGCTACCTCTCTGGCTGGACAATCGGAGGTTTCAGGTTAGTGAGGCCGGCCCGCATACCAGGAAGGCTGAACCGGGATCTCCGAGGCTCTAGGCTTGGTCATAACCCGCATAGGAGGCAGGTCGTTGATAGCGCCATTTGGTGAAGTTCTCACTGCCATGATCACCCCGTTCGGCGAGTCGGGGGGAATCGATTACGACAAGGTCTGGCGGCTGGCCCGCTACCTCGTCGACAATGGCTCCGATGGGCTCGTTGTGACCGGCACCACCGGGGAGTCGCCGTCGCTGTCTCCCGACGAGAAGGTGGCTCTGTATCGAGCTGTGGTCGAGGCGGTGGGCGACCGGGCCAAAGTGGTGGCAGGTACTGGTACATACAACACAGCCGAGTCTGTCGAACTCTCCCGGCGGGCGGCTGAGGCGGGCGTCCACGGTCTGATGGCCGTCACGCCGTATTACTCGAAGCCTGATCAGGCTGGTCTCGTTCGGCACTTCTCAACGATTGCGGACTCGACTGATCTCCCCGTTCTGCTCTACAACATCCCTTCTAGAACGGGTCGGCTGATCGAGGTCGAGACCCTCGGTCGACTGGCCGCGCACCCCAACATCGTGGCGGTCAAGGATGCAGTCCAGGACATCGACCACACCGCCCAGTCTCGGCTTGCCCTACCCACCGAGTTCGCCATCTACTCGGGGCAGGACAGCTTCACGCTGGCGATGATGACGGTTGGTGCCGTCGGTGTGGTGTCCGTCGCTTCTCATCTCGTCGGCAAGCACATAAAGCGAATGGTTAGGTCTGTTCACGAAGGCGACTGGGCTGAGGCGCAGCGCCTCAACTACGGCTTGCTGCCCGTCTTCTACTCGTGCTTCACCGAGCCCAATCCGATGCCCGTCAAGGCGGCGATGAACCGATTGTGGGAGCCGGTCGGGGAGCCGCGTTTGCCACTGGTGGCGGCGCGCACTGAGACGGTTGATGCCATCGAGATCGCGCTCGGCAAGGCTCAATCGCTGTGAGCGTTTCCGTCACTTTCCTCGGAGGCCTGGGCGAGATCGGTCGTAACTGCGCGGCGATCGAAATCGACGGAAAGATCGCCATGATCGACTGCGGGTTGATGTTTCCGGAGGAGGACATGCTGGGCGTCGACCTGGTGTTCCCGGATTGGTCGTGGATCTTGGACCGCAGCAAGGATGTCGAGTGCCTGATCCTCACCCACGGGCACGAGGATCACGTAGGCGCCCTGGCCTATCTACTCAACGACTTGAACATCCCCGTCTACGGCACAGAGCTTTCGGTTGAACTAGCCCGCGGCCGTATCGAGGAGCTGGGCGTCAAACCGGACCTTCGGGCAACGCCTACGAAGGAGTGGACCGAACACGGGCCTTTCCGGTTCATGCTGGTACCCGTGTCCCACTCGATCCCGCAAGGGGCCGGCGTCGCCTTCGACACGCCGGAGGGCATGGTGGTCCACTCCGGCGACTTCAAGCTCGATCCCACCCCGATCGATTCAACGCCGACCGACCTCCCGACCTTCGCTCACCTGGGTAGACGCGGAGTCCGGCTGCTCATGGCCGATTCGACGAATGCTGAAGTGTCCGGGTTTGTTCCATCTGAACGGTCGCTGGCCCAACCGATCGAGCGGATTGTTCACACCGCACCGGGTCGAGTGATCGCAGCATGTTTCGCATCCCATGTGCACCGGGTTCAGCAGATCGCCGACGCCGCGCTCGACGACGGTCGAACCATCGCGTTCCTGGGACGCTCGATGCATCGCGTGACCGGTGTCGGAGCACGGCTCGGCGTGCTGGACATCCCCGCGGACCGGATCGTCGACGTCGAAGACCTTGTCGGCCTGCCGCCCGATCGACAGATGCTGATCACGACTGGAGCGCAGGGCGAGCCTTTCGCGGCGCTCTCGCTGATGGCGTCGGGCTCCAGCAAGTTCGTGGAACTCGGCGAGAACGACACGGTGCTGATCAGCGCCACGCCGATCCCCGGCAATGAGCGGGCGGTGTCGCGGGTGATTTCAAAGCTCCATCGCTCGGGAGCGCGCGTCTTCCACGGTCGCAACGCGCAGGTCCACGTCTCGGGTCATGCCGCACAGGAGGAACTGAAGACGTTCATCAATGTGATCCGTCCGGACGTCTATGTGCCGATCCATGGTGAGTACCGGCACCTCTCCGCCAACGCCGACCTCGCTGAAGAGATGAAGGTGCCCCACATCTTCGTTCTCGAGGATGGGGACCGGATCGTGCTCGACGGCGCCGACACATACGTGGAGCGAAGGGCTGTTCCGGCCG
The DNA here is from genome assembly GCA_029210695.1 of Acidimicrobiia bacterium. Lineage (NCBI taxonomy): Bacteria > Bacillati > Actinomycetota > Acidimicrobiia > Acidimicrobiia bacterium. The sequence continues at coordinate 34,447 of JARGFH010000012.1, read as the reverse complement.
GGTATGTCTATCTGGATGGATCCGGAGTCGGCGACATCAAGCGGGCCGTTCTCCGGCGGCGCCGTCATCTGGCCGATGAGGGCGTCGTGGTTGTCACCGTCGGTGTCAACATCGCGCAGTGCGCCGTTGAGTACGGGCCGATCATGGACAGCCACGGTTTCATGGACGAACCGGACGCAGTCCTGGAAAAGGCGGCAGAGGCGGTGCGGGTTGCCGTCGCCAAGATGGGCGAAAAGGCTCGCAAGACGGATCACACTGCTCTTCAGCAGGCGGTGCGGCAGGCGGCGTCGACGATCATCCGCTCAGAGACCTCGCGGCGGCCGGTGGTGCTGCCGCTCATCCTGGAAACCTGACCGTTTTCGCGCGGGGATCGAACCCCATAGGGTGGGAATCCCGCGCGAAAACACTCAAGAGGTGAGATGAATGGGACAAGCGAGTTTCGTTGGGGCCGAAGGCAACGTGGTCTACCACGAGTGGCAACCTGAGGGAGACGTACTTGGCGTTCTCCTGCTCGTCCACGGATATGCCGAGCATGGTGCACGCTACGCCCATGTAGCCGCGGCGTTGAACGCGAGGGGCTTGGCCGTCTACGCGGAAGACCATCTCGGGCACGGCCGGAGCGACGGCGATCGCGCCCTGATCACCGACTTCGAACACATCGTCGACGATCTGCGCACACTCGCAGACATAGCTCTTCTCGAGCATCCCGGCGTCCCGCTGGTCATGGCCGGCCATTCGATGGGCGGCCTGCTGACTGCGCGTTTTGCGGAGCGGTACCCGTCGGAACTCGCCGGTGCCGCCTTCCTTGGAGCGGTCCTCGGAGATTGGCAGTGGGCGCGTGGAGTCCTCTCGCTTCCGGAGATCCCGTACCAGGAAGCCGAGTACTCAGGTATGTCCCGTGACCCGGAGACCGTCCGTCAATACGCGGAAGATCCACTCGTCTATCACGGTCAGTACAAGCGCTCGCTCCTCGAGTCGGAGATCGTGGCACTCGATTCGTTCAACGCCGAGATCGAACGCATCACAATGCCGGTGTTGTTCTTGCATGGAGCGGCCGATCCCTACGTTCCGTACCGGGACTCTTTGCATGCGATCGAGCGGATGGCATCCGATGACAAGACCATGCGGGTCTACCCCGGTGCCCGCCACGAGCTGGTCAATGAGCTGAACCGAGACGAAGTGATACGCGACCTGATGCAATGGTGCGAACGCGTCATCAAAGTGGCGCCTTAGGCGTTCGCGCGCTCCGCGCGCAGTTGCGCGCGGAATGATTGGTCGAGTGCTCGTTGAGGTGTAGAGTGACCGTGAATGGCTACCCGGACACCCACCCGCCGGGGGACAAACGGTCGGAAGCGGGTGTCCACCAAGACAACCAAAAAGAAGCTGTCCCGGAAAGATCGGGTCTCCATGCTGGCGAGACTACGGGCTTTCATCCGGGAGGCACTCGGCCGCCAGGCCGATGACGTGTGGGGCGTCGTCCTCCTCGTTGTGGCTGCTCTCATGGGCCTCGGGTTCTTCGGCGAGGCCGGCCCCGTAGGCGGTGGCATCGTCTCGGTCCTTCGACTGTTGTTCGGTCTCTGGTCGATCGTGTTCCCTCTAGCCCTGGCCGGACTCGGGCTCGTCCTCATCATCGGCAAACACCGCGATGACTACGGGCGGCTGACCATCGGTCTCGTGACGGCCTTCGTCGGATCACTGTCGCTCTTCCACCTGCTCACCGGCACCGTTCCGCTGTGGCCGGACGTGGATCCGGTCATGGAACGCGGCGGTGCCGTCGGATCGCTCCTTTCGTTTCCCCTACGCCGCGTGATCGGATATTGGGGAGCCTTCGTAGTGCTGACCTCGTTGACCTCCGTGGGTGTGCTGATCCTGTCGAAGGCCACCGTCCGTCAAGTCTTTGTGGCGATCGGGGAGATCGCCACGGCGCTGCGCGCCTGGGCGAGTTCGATTCGTATGCCGGCCCGTCCTGCCCGCCACGCTCGTCTGGCCGCCGGCGCCCACCGGCCCGCACCGCCCCGCCCGACCTCGCAGCCGCCTTCCGCCGCCGGACCCAAGCGCAAGGCACCCGCCGCCAAACCAAAGGGCAAGGCCCACCCGGGACCCGGCCAGATCAGGATCGAGCTTCCCGACCCCAAACCTGGAGAGGGTTATCGCAAGCCGCCATTGACGCTCCTGAAGAGCGGCGGAGGGGAGTCACAGTCGAAGCGCATTCTCGAACAGACCGCTCTCGACCTCGAGGACACGCTGCGCCAGCACGGAGTCGATGCCCGTCTCACCAAGATCGTCCCGGGTCCGACGGTGACACGCTACGAGATCGAACTCCAACCCGGCGTCAAGGTTTCGCGAGTGACCAGCCTGGCCAACGATATCGCCTACGCGTTGGCCACCCCCGACGTTCGCCTGCTGGCCCCGATTCCCGGCAAGAGCGCAATCGGGATTGAGGTTCCCAATCGAAAGCGGCGTCTCATTACCCTCGGCGATGTACTCCAAGCGGCCGACGACGATTTCGGCGGGCACCCGCTCGAGGTTGGCCTCGGTATGGACATCGCGGGCCGTCCGAAGCTCATCAACCTCTCTGAGCTACCCCACGTGCTGATCGCCGGGGCCACAGGCGCCGGAAAGTCTTCGTGCATCAACTCGATCGTGACCTCGCTCTTGATGCGAACGACTCCGGACGACGTTCGCCTGATCATGATCGATCCCAAGCGAGTTGAGCTCGGCCAGTACAACGGTGTTCCCCATCTGTTCACCAAGGTCATCACCAACCCGAAGAAAGCCACCGATGCCCTCAAGTGGGCAGTGGCCGAGATGGACCGCCGTTACGACCTTCTGGCCGATGCGCACGTTCGGGATATCGACGGCTACCGGGAGAAGTGGGAGGCAGGCGAGCTCGATCGAGATGGATTCGACCGGTTCCCATTCGTGGTGGTGATCGTCGACGAATTGAACGACCTCATGATCGTGGCCGGACGCGAAGTCGAGGAAGCGATCGTGCGTATTGCACAAATGGCGCGTGCGGTCGGAATCCACCTCGTGATCGCCACGCAACGCCCGTCCGTTGACGTCATCACCGGCGTCATCAAGGCCAACATCCCGAGCCGGATGGCTTTCTCTGTCGCATCCCAGGCCGACAGCCGGGTCATTCTCGATGGATCCGGCGCCGAGAAACTCATCGGGATGGGCGACATGCTCGTCGTGACCGCCAAAGAGCCGAAGGCAGAGCGCATTCAGGGCGCCTGGGTATCCGAAGAAGAGGTCCACGCAGTGGTCGGTTGGGTCAAGAAGCAGCGAGAGGCCCAATATCAGGATCACGTGATCGAGACGCTGGCCCAAGAGGCCAGGGCCACCGTCGGCGAAGAAGATGATGACGACGCCGAACTGGTGAGACAGGCGATCGATCTCGTCGTGCGGTCGCAACTCGGGTCCACATCGATGTTGCAGCGCAAGTTGCGAGTCGGGTTCGCCAGAGCAGGCCGGATCATGGATACCCTCGAACGCAAAGGCGTGGTTGGTCCATCCGAGGGTTCAAAGGCCCGCGCCGTCCTTATGAACGTCGATGACCTCGAGTCGATGTACGCCTCCACCGAGAGCTAGTCGACAAATCCCCTTCATTTCCGATTCGTTCGGGACGATAATTGGCGTCCGCGAAAGAATCGATGCGAAATGCCCGACGCGACGGGGCCTGCCGGTCCGCCCGAACAACCTCACCCGGATCCATTCACTCCGGAAGGAACACTCGGCTGGGATCCCGAGATACAGGTGGTGGGCACCGCCGGCTCCGGGCCGGCACCGAAGAGCAGACCGTGGCTGGCACTCGGTGCGGCCGCGCTTGTCGTGTTCGTGATCGGTGGAGGGGCACTGGCCATGCGGTCATTTCTCTCAACTTCGGTAGCTGCGGCAGAGATCATGTCCCCCGACACTGAGTTGTTCTTCAGTGTTGACTTCCTCCAGTTCCTCGAGGGAGACGCCCGCAAACTCAACGACACGATCTTTTCGATGGTTGAGGCATCCGGCGAGACGGCTGCTGCCGATCTGCGCGACATGGACGGCCTGATCGATGAGATCGACTCGGCGATGCAGGATGCGCTCGGCGTCGACTTCACCGACGACATCCGGCCCTGGGTAGGGCGGACGTTGTCGGTGTCGGTGTCTGGCATCGAGAGCTTCTCGACCCGTGAGGTCCCCGACGTGCTCGTCATCCTCGAATCGCGGGACGGAGGAGCCGCCGATCAGTTCCTCTCCGACTTCGCCGACGGACTGCAACTCGCCACCGGGACGAATGTTGTCCGGGGAACATACAACGGGGTTGAGATCTTCATCGCGTCGGACGACGGCGACTTCGATCCTCCGTTGGTCTTTGCCCGGATCGGGTCGATGGTGGCATTCGGAACCCAGCAAGCTGTTGAGAAAGCCATAGATGCCGATAGCGGCCTGTCGTTGGCCGACAATGAGGCCTTTGCCGCCGTCATGGATGCCCTCCCGGCCGACCGCGTCATGTCGCTCTATGTGAACGGTTCCGCCTTCTCAAACGCGTTCGAGGTCGAGGGCTTGGATCCTTCCATTTTGAACGACTTCGGGAACGACACATTCGGCGGGTCCTTCACCATTGCCGACTACGGCGTACGGTTTGAGGGTGTCGTTCTCGGTGATGACCCCACCGGAGGGCTCGTCATCGATTCGGGCGAGGTCGTTGGGGACCTGCCCGTTGACACGTTCGTCATGGTCGGCGGATGGTCGATGGCGTCCTACTGGGACCTCATCGCCACGGCCGCCGGCGGAACAGACGCCGATGATCTGCTGGCCGAAGCCGGGGCTGAGCTCGGTATCGACCTCGATAGCTTCCTCAGCTTGCTCGACGGCCCATCCGCCTTCGCGCTCGTCGAATCACGAGAAGGACTGATGGCCCAAGAGCTTTCCCTACCCCTCGGTCTGGTCGGCTTGTTCGGTACGAGCAGACCGGTGGAGGTCGAAGGGTACGTCGATGACCTCATCGGCTACGCCACGAGGAATGGATTCGAGGACTTGACGAGAACCACAATCGAGTCCGGGACATTCTGGCTGGCCGGCGGCGATGGAACCGAAGCGGCCGCGGTCGGCGTGACGGACACGTATTTGGCCGCGGCATCCAGCCTCGATCTGGCGGCCTCGATCGGCTCGTCTCCTTCCCTGTCGGAGAATGCAGAGTTGCGGGCGGCAGCCGATGCGATCGGCGTCGATCCGGGTGCCCTCATGCTCTTCGTCGACACCCAGGCCCTCATCGATGTATTCGAGGCTCCTGCCGACATGGCGGAGGCGCTGTCACCGCTCGGTCCTATGGCGGCTGCGTATGAGGTTGACGCAACTATGACGCGGGGTGTGTTCGTCTGGCTGATCGATTACGTGGAGGAGTAGGGCCGGGGACTGTTACCGGGTGCTTCTGTGCGACGTGTGAGGAGCTAGCGCGCCACCTTCGCGCCGCGCACTAGATTGTGGAGTCCATGCTCCAGATTCTTACGCCCGAGGGTGAACTCGTCGGCGAACCACCCGTCGACATCCCGATGACACGCAAACTGTATCGCGCCATGGTGGCGGCCCGCATGTTCGACCGGAAGGCCACCGCGATCCAGAAGCAAGGCCGGTTGGCGACCTATGCCCCTTTTGAGGGCCAGGAAGCGGCCCAGGTCGGGAGTGCCGCGGTGCTGCGACCGGACGACTGGATGGTGGCCACCTACCGGGATGCCGCCGCTATGTGGATGCAAGGGTATCCGTGGGAACTGCTGCTCGCAGGGCGGACGGGACACGAGCGGGGTGGGTCGCCGCCCGACTACGTGAATGTCCTCCCGCCGTCGATCACGGTCGGTGCGCACATGTTGCACGCCGTCGGTCTGGCGTGGGCTGAGCGCCTTCTGAGCAGTGAGCGCATTGCCATCACCTATTTCGGAGACGGGGCAACATCCGAGGGGGATTTCCACGAAGCGATGAACTTCGCCGCCGTGTTTCACACCGGCACGGTGTTCTTCTGCCAGAACAATCAGTACGCCATCTCGATGGGTTTCACCGGACAAACGGCCACCGAAACGATCGCGCAGAAGGCGGGCGCGTACGGCATGCCGGGGGTCCGGTTGGACGGCAACGACCTCTTCGCCGTCTACTGGGCGGCTAAAAAAGCAGTCGAACGAGCGCGAAGTGGGAACGGGCCAACGCTGATCGAGGCGGTGACCTACCGGCTCGGACCGCACACCACCAGTGATGACCCGACTCTGTATCGCGACGAAGGCGAAGTGGAAACGTGGCGATCGCGCGATCCGCTCGAGCGGGTGCGCCGCTACTTGGAAATCAACGATGCCTGGGATGAAGAGTGGCAGAAGCACATCGAGGGTGAAGAGAGCGCGGTCGTTGAACGGGCCGTTCAACTGGCGGAGGGCCTGCGGGCTCCGGACTCCGATGCGCTCTTCGACTCGATGTTCGCCGAACCAACTTCCGACCTCGAACGCCAGCGCAGCCTTCTCGAATCCGAGGGCGGCTGATGGCGGTTCGCACTCTGGCCCAGGCGATCACCGACGCACTGGATATTGCCCTCGGCCAGGACGACCGCGTGCTCCTGATGGGCGAGGACGTCGGTAAGACGGGGGGAGTGTTCAGGCTCTCGAGTGGCCTCTACGAGAAGTACGGGCCGGAGCGGGTGATCGATGCTCCGGTTGCCGAGTCGGGAATCATCGGCACCGCATTCGGGATGGCGGTCGCCGGGATGCGCCCGGTCACCGAGATTCAGTTCATGGGATTCTCCTATCCTGCCTACGACCAGATCGTCTCGCACGTGGGACGGATTCGGAATCGGTCCCGGCATCGTTTCACAGCTCCGATGGTGATTCGGATGCCCTTCGGCGGAGGGATCGGGGCGGCGGAACATCACTCGGAATCGACCGAGTCGATCTATGCGCACACGCCCGGGGTGAAGGTTGTCGTCCCGTCGACGCCCTACGACGCCAAGGGGATGCTCCTCGAGGCAATCGAAGATCCGGATCCGGTCATCTTCCTCGAGCCGATTCGCCTCTACCGGTCGGTGAAGGAGGAGATCCCGGACGGGCCGTACCGGGTTCCGCTCGGACTGGCGCGCGTTCTGGCGTCCGGCGACGACGTATCGATCATCACCTACGGTGCCATGACGGCCACCGCCCGCAAGGCCCTGGCCGTCTTGTCGCAGGAAGGCGTGTCGGCCGAGTTGATCGACCTGCGCAGCATCGTCCCGCTGGATCTCGACACCATCTTGGAGTCCGTCCAGAAGACCGGTCGGGCGGTCGTGGTCCATGAGGCTCATCGCACCGCCGGATTTGGCGCTGAGGTGGTTGCGCAGATTCAGGAACATGCTCTGTTCTCGCTGCTGGCGCCCGTCCAGCGCGTTACCGGGTGGGACACGATCGTCCCGCTCAAGCTGGCGGAACACCATTACGTCCCGACCGCCAACCGGATTGTTGCTGCGGTTGGAAAGACATTGGAGGATTAGGTGGCGCAGGAGTTCCGTCTGCCCGATATCGGTGAAGGCTTGACCGAGGCCGAAGTTGTTCAGTGGCTCGTGGAGGTCGGTGACCCGGTTGGTGTCGATCAGCCCCTCGTGGAACTGGAGACGGACAAGGCAGTGACCGATATTCCCTCGCCGTTCGCAGGCGTAGTGCTTCACCGGGGGGGAGAGGCCGGGTCAACGATCATGGTCGGGGAGATCCTGGTCGTCATCGGCTACGAAGGCGAGGAGTGGGCGCCGACCGGCCAGGACGAAGCCGCGCAGGAGGCGGCGCCCATCGTCGGGACGCTCTCCCACGAGGCCGAGCTGCTCGGAGCGGGAGCTCGAGAATCCGGATCGATTCCCGAACGCCCGAAAGCGCTGCCCCTGGTGCGGAAGCTCGCCAGAGAACGCGGGGTCGATCTCGAAGCCGTGCAGGGGTCCGGTCCGCTCGGTCGGATCACTCGTGAAGATGTTCTTGCCGCCATCGACGGCCCGGCCGCCATCGACGGCCCGGCCGCCATCGACGGCGCGACCGCAGACGTCGATGAGTTCGACATTGACGAACCGGCGGGTGAGCCACCCATGGAGGCCCCCTACAAGGCACCGCCGGCTCCGGAGACGGTCGTGACACCGTCGGGTGACGAGGAACGCGTTCGGATGAGCAGGCTGCGGCGGACTATTGCCGACCGGATGAGCCGGTCGTGGGCGGAGATCCCACACGTCACAGCCTTCGACTCGGCCGATGCCGGCCGCTTGCTGGCGGCCAGGCGAGCTCTGGCAAGACGGGGAAGCGCCGACACGCCGATCGAGGCGCTGATCGTCAAGGCAGTGATTCCGGCGCTGCGCGCCTTCCCGGAGTTCAATGCGTCGATCGACGGCGAGGACCTGGTGTTCAAGCGGTACTTCAGCATCGGTGTGGCGGTGGATACCGATGACGGGCTGATCGTGCCGGTGCTCCATGATGTTGGAGAGGCCGGCGTAGCCGACCTGGCGGTTGAAATCGCCCGGCTGGCGGAATCTGCTCGAGCCAGGACCCTCGAACCCGGCGAGCTGGCCGGGGCGACGTTCACACTTTCGAACATCGGAGCCGTCGGCGGGGGATACGGCACACCGATCGTCCCACACGGCACCACCGCCATCCTGTCGCTCGGGAAGGCAGAGGATCAAGCCGTCGTCCGCGACGGGAAAGTGGTGGCGGCGCCGATGATGCCGCTGAGCCTCTCATACGACCACCGCGTCATAGATGGAGGTCTCGGAAGGCGGTTCCTGGCGATGATCGTCGAAAACCTCGAGGAACCGGCCCTCTTCCTGGCGGAGTAACCCGTTCTTGCGTCGCTCTGGGGCGCATACCGCCGAGGAACCACGCAAGAACGGGGTGGGATTACACCACCGGGTGCTTCTCGAGGAACTCGTACATCTCGGTCATGTCGACGCCGGGGAAGGTTCCGGCCGGCAACGCGGCGAGGATGTGTGAGTGGGGTCGGGCCGACGGCCAAACCATGCCTTCCCAACGGGCGATGAGATCCTGTGGTGGTCGACGGCAACAGTCGCCGTCGGGACAAGCTGAGGCGGTGTGGTTGTCGGTTTCGCGTCCCCGGAACCACTTGGCCTGATCGAAGGTCGTCCCCACGGTCACCGCGTGCAAAGGTTCGCGGTCGGCCTCTACGTGGGTCGATGACCAGAACGTGCCGGCAGGAGTGTCGGTGTACTGGTAGTGAATCGAGAACTTGTCACGCGACTGAAACACCATCCGTGTTCCCCAGTTCCGGCACAGGCGCTGGCCTTCGATGGCGCCGTTGGGGTCGGCGGGGAAGGGAACGTGATCGTTCTCATATGCCTTCCAGATGATGCCGTCCTCGTCGGAGCGAATCATGTGGACGGTCAGGTTGAGGTGTTTGGTGGCCAGGTTCGTGAAACGATGCGCGGCCATTTCATACGAGACGTAGAACCGTTCCTTGAGGTCCTCGACGCTCAGGTCGCGCGCGAAATGAGCTTCGCTCAGGAACGGCGCCGCCGACGACTCGGGCACCAGGACCGCTCCGGCGAAGTAGTTGGCTTCGAGGCGCTGCCGCAGGAAGTCCCCAAAACCTTTGGGGTCGGTATGGCCGAGCACGAAGTGGCCGAGGGTTTGCAGCACCACCGAACGGGCGGCCCTGGTGCGGAGAGCGTTTCGTTGAGGAATGAAGATCCGGTTGTTCCGAAGGTCGGTGATGGATCGAACCGCGTGAGGTACGTCGTCGGTGGGATGCACGGTAAACCCGAAATGGCCTGCGAGATCGAGGAGGTTGCGCTGGGAGAGCGCCCCCGACCCCGAGAATCCGATCGCCGCCAGCGCCCGGCGGGCGGCGGCCTCGATGTCGCCGAAGTAGTTGCCCACCTCACGCTGGTAGAGCCGGAGTGCGGCGTTCTCCCGGCGAGCTTCCTCAGGGGTTGCGGCTCGCACTTGTGCACGGTCGCGCAGCCCTTCAAACAAGCCGACGATGGCTTCGAGCGCGTCATCGGGCACCCGGGCGGACGGCTTGAGATGGGGCAATCCCAGCTCGCGATAGAGGGGGTCGTTCTGGATGCGTTCGATCGAGATTTCGAGGCGGGCCCTCTTCGACGGGGGAGTCGAGTCGAGGAGCTCGGGCACCGGGGTGTCGAGGGCCTCGGCCAGAGCGGAAATCAGCGAGAGCTTCGGCTCTCGCTTGCCATTCTCGATCGTCGACAAGTACGGGGCCGGCTTTCCCACTCGTTCTCCCAGTTCGTCGAGAGTGAGGCCCGCCGACTTCCGGAAATGCCGGAGCCGATGTCCGAAGACGAGTGGATCGAGTTGCTCGGCCAAGATCACGCGCTCCTGCCTATACGATAAGAACCCTCAATATTACCGCGCAAATCGCCTCCGGTGGCTGCCCCGGTAGAAGAAGATGTCTTCTTGCAGCATCTAGGTCACCGTTGAGAGGAATCACATGGCCGACAATACAGAGGTGAGGGGACCCATCGAAGGACGAGGCGGAGAGATCCTGTCCGACGAGGCACTCGCTTTCATCGCCGATCTCCACCGGCGTTTCAACCGGCGCCGCCAAACACTGCTTGCAGCCAGAGCCGAACGGCAGTTGCGCATCGACGCCGGTGAGATGCCCGAGTTCCTCGTCGAAACCAAAGACATTCGCGAGGCCGACTGGTCGGTCGCCGCCATCCCGGACGACCTACTTGATCGTCGAGTCGAGATCACGGGACCGGTAGAGCGCAAGATGATGATCAACGCCCTCAACTCGGGAGCCAAGGTGTTCATGGCCGACTTCGAGGACTCGAATACCCCGAATTGGGCGAACACGATCGATGGGCAAGCCAACCTGATCGATGCTCATGAGCGAACCATCAGCTTCGAGAACCCCGATGGGAAACGCTACGCATTGAACGAAGACACTGCCACGCTCCTCGTTCGGCCCCGCGGGTGGCATCTCGACGAGAAGCATGTGCTCATCGACGGCGAACCGATTTCGGCCAGCCTGTTCGACTTCGGGATGTACATGTTCCACTCCGCCAAGCGGGCAATCGCGGTGGGGACCGGCCCGTATTTCTATCTTCCCAAGCTCGAGAGTCACCTCGAAGCGCGTCTCTGGAACGATGTCTTCCTGGCAGCACAAGACGAACTCGGGATCCCGCGTGGAACCATACGGGCCACCGTTCTGATCGAGACGATCCTGGCCGCTTTCGAGATGGACGAGATCCTCTACGAACTTCGGGAGCACTCCGCCGGCCTCAACGCCGGGCGCTGGGACTACATCTTCAGCGTCATCAAGAAGTTCAGGAACCACAACGATCTGATCCTTCCCGATCGCACCCAGATCACCATGACCGTTCCCTTCATGCGGGCCTACACCGATTTGCTGATCAAGACGTGTCACCGGCGCGGTGCCCATGCAATGGGCGGCATGGCAGCCTTCATTCCCAACCGGCGGGACCCGGAGGTGACGGAGCGGGCACTGGCCGCAGTTCGGGCCGACAAACTGCGCGAAGCCGGTGACGGTTGTGACGGAACCTGGGTGGCGCATCCCGATCTCGTCCCTATCGCGATGGAAGTGTTTGACGAGATCCTGGGCGACCGTCCCAATCAGATCGACCGTAAACGCGACGACGTTGAGGTCGACGCCGGCCAACTCATCGACACCGCCGTGGTGGGAGGCAAGATCACGGAACAGGGTGTGCGCACCAATGTGCGGGTCGGAATCGAGTACATGGCCTCGTGGATGCGCGGGAACGGTGCCGCTGCCCTCTACGACCTCATGGAGGATGCGGCTACTGCTGAGATATCGCGCAGCCAGATCTGGCAGTGGGTTCACAACGCGGCCAAACTCGACGATGGTCGCGCCCTCACCGCCGAGCTCGTCGACCAGATCATCTCCGACGAGATGAGCAACATCCGTGAGATGGTCGGTGCCGACTTCTTTGACACCGGCCTCTACGAGGAGTCCCGTCGTCTCTTCGAGACGGTCGCGGTTGCGCCGGACTTCCAGGAGTTCTTGACCATTCCCGCCTACGAACTGATTGATTGAAAGGAACCATCCAAATGACCGTTGACGAACGCGTCCGTAACCAGGCGGAGCTGATCCAAAAGGACTGGGACACCAACCCCCGTTGGGCGGGCATCCAGCGCGACTACACCGCCGAGGATGTCGTGCGATTGCGCGGGTCGATCCGGGTTGAGAACAGCCTGGCCCGTCAGGGTGCCGAACGATTGTGGGAACTGCTCGGAACTCGTGACTATGTGAACGCACTCGGCGCCCTGACGGGCAATCAGGCGGTGCAGATGGTCAAGGCCGGTCTGGAGTCGATCTACCTGTCCGGGTGGCAGGTGGCCGGTGACAACAACCTGGCCGAACAGGTTTATCCGGACCAGAGTCTGTACCCGGCCAATAGTGCCCCTTCCCTGGTCCGGCGGATCAACAACGCGCTGAGGCGAGCCGATCAAATCGAGTGGTCGGAAGGCAAAGGCGATCACCATTGGATGGCCCCGATCGTGGCCGACGGAGAAGCAGGGTTCGGAGGCCCACTGAACGTCTTTGAGCTGACCAAGTCGTTCATCGAGGCAGGCGCCGCCGGCGTCCACTACGAAGACCAGCTCTCCTCCGAGAAGAAGTGCGGCCACATGGGTGGGAAGGTTCTCGTTCCCACGAGTCAGGCGATTCGCAACTTGAAGTCGGCGCGTTTGGCCGCAGACGTCCTCGACGTGCCGACGGTGATCATGGCCAGGACCGACGCCAACGCCGCAGCCCTTCTCACCTCCGATATCGATCCGCGCGACCACGATTTCACGACCGGTGTACGCACAGAAGAGGGCTTTTTCGAGACCCGGGCCGGGCTCGACCAGGCCATCGCCCGTGGCCTCGCCTATGCGCCGTACGCAGACCTGATCTGGTGTGAGACTGCCCATCCCGATCTCGAAGAGGCGCGCCGGTTCGCAGAAGCCATCCACGCCGAGTATCCGGGGAAGCTCCTTTCCTACAACTGCTCGCCGTCGTTCAACTGGAAGAAGTACCTGGACGATGCCGAAATCGCCAGTTTCCAGAAGGAACTGGGGGCGATGGGTTATAAGTACCAGTTCATCACGCTGGCAGGGTTCCACTCGCTGAACGCGGCCATGTTCGATCTGGCGCTCGGCTACAAGAACGAAGGCATGACCGCCTATGTGAGAGTGCAGCAGCACGAGTTCGATATTGAGGAGCGTGGTTACACGTCGACTCGCCACCAGCGCGAGGTGGGGGCCGGCTACTTCGACATGGTGGCCATGACGGTGGGCGAGTCTGCCACGCTGGCGTTGGACGGCTCAACCGAAGACGAGCAGTTCTTCGAGGGCTGATCCCTCCAGAGGAGTCCCGGGCGTTAGCCTGGGACGATGGAGACGAACGACCTCGATGCAATCCTGGCTGAGATGGGACGGGTCATTGACCGGTTGGCCGGCCTCCCCGACGATGCACTCGAGGAGCGCCACCGGCTCAAGGAAGAACAGAAGCACCTGCGCGAACGAGCGGCCACCGCTCGAATTGGTGCGGCGATCGATCGACCGTCCCTCGAGGCCGAGCTCGAACATCTGCTAATCAGATGGGATGCGCTCCAGAAGACCCGGATTGATGTCGTGGCGCAATCCGGGGGCGGGAGCCAGGGCGGCGACGCTTTTTCCGGCGCGCACGCCGTCCGCGTCAACCAGCAGATCGACGCAGCCATGGGTCGGCGGGAGATCGAAGACCGGATAGCAGACATTCGTCGTTTGCTGGACGAGAAGACGTAGAACCTGGAGCTTCATACTTGATTGTCGAAGTCATTGCAGTGGGTACTGAACTGCTGCTGGGCCAGATCACCAACCGTAATGCGGCCTTCCTCGGCGAGAAGCTGGCGGAGTCGGGTTTCGACGCCCACTACCAGGTCGTCGTCGGAGACAACCTCGACCGGATGGTCGATGCGATCAAGATTGCACTCGGCCGGGCAGATGTCATCATCATGACGGGCGGGATCGGCCCGACCCAGGACGATGTCACCCGGGAGGCGATCTCGGCGGCGACGGGCCGTCCACTCGTGTTCAGTCAGGAGTTCGCCGAGCGTCTTCGGTCCTTTTGGGAAGCACGCGGGCGCCGGATGCCGGAAAGCAATCTCCGTCAGGCTGAATACCCGGAAGGGGCAGAGCAGATCCCCAATCTGAAGGGGACTGCTCCTGCGATAGCCCTGCAGCACGATGGCCGCTGGATCTTCGCACTGCCTGGAGTCCCGGAAGAGATGCACTACCTGATGCAACACGAAGTACTCCCGCGGCTGCGGACCGCGGCAGGCGTCGATCAGGTCGTGCTGAGCCGCCTTCTGCGAAGTTGGGGACGATCTGAGTCGCAGGTAGCCGAGCTGCTCGACGATATCTACCACGGGTCGACGAATCCGAGCATCGCCTTCCTGGCGTCGGCCGCTGAGATCAAAGTCCGTATCACAGCCAAGGCACGCACCGAAGCAGAAGCAACTCGATTGATCGCACCCTATGAAGGGACGATCCGGGAGCGACTCGGTGCTTCGGTGTTCGGTGTCGACGATGAAACGATCGAACGGGTCATCCTGGGTCTGCTCGAGGAACGGCAATGGACGATGGCCACCGCTGAGTCGGCGACGGCCGGCCTGATCGCCGCCCGCATGACTTCGGTGCCCGGGGCGTCGAAGGTCTTCCGGGGTGGGGTGGTCGTGTACGCCACGGATCTCAAGGCTTCGCTCCTCGATGTGCCACAGGAGATCCTGGATGAGGGTGTGGTGAGCGAGGCGACGGCTTTGTTCATGGCAGAGGGAGCAGCCGCTCGTCTGCGGGCCGATGTGGCGGTGGCCGTTACCGGATCGGCAGGCCCGGACCCCCAGGAACGGGCGGCCGGCACGATGGTGATCGCCGTGCATACCCCCGAGGGTTCACGGGCGCGGGTAATGCGGTTGCCGGGCGACCGGGAACGGGTCCGTACGTACGCCGCCACCGCGGCCCTGCATCTGGTTCGCCTGGCTCTGGTGGGGGAATGGTGGGAAGCGTAGGCAGGCTCTTCATCGGCGTCGACCTGCGGTCCGACACCAGACAAGCGCTGGCGGCGCTGCTGACTGAACACGCCCAAGGACGTTTGCCCGGACGGGTGGTGCCACCCATGAACTGGCATCTGACCCTGCGGTTCCTCGGTGAGGTCGGGGCCGTCGAGTTTGACCGTCTATTGATGGAGTTGGCGAGTGCTCGCCTCGGAGCGCCGTTCGACATCGGGTTCGATGGACTCGGCGCCTTTCCTCGCTCGGAGCGTGCCACCGTACTTTGGGTCGGGATCAACGAGGGTGAGTCACAGCTTCAAAGGTTGGCCGGAGTTGTGGAAGAGGGCGTTGCAGGCGCCGGCTTCCCGTCCGAAGACCGTCCGTTTCGCGCCCACCTGACGTTGAGCCGGATCCGGCCACCGCAAGATGTCTCGACGCTCATTGCCGGAACCAGCCCGGTGCGGGTGCGGATGCTGGTTGATGAGGTCACGCTGTTCCGGAGCCACCTCGAACACGGCGAAACCAGGTACGAGGTACTCGAGAGCTTCGGCCTATGAACTGAGCTCAGAACCCAGAACCTAAAACCTAAAACCTAGAACTTGGAATTGGCTCGAATTCCTTGCCTCCGAACACACGTTCGCCTAGTCTTCGAACCACAATCGTGGTATTTGTCACACCGGCGACATACCGTTGGGGAAGACTCAGACGAAAGGGAACTTTGTGGACAACGACAAGTCTCTCGACATGGCCAAGTCACAGATCGAGCGTCAGTTCGGCAAGGGCGCAATCATGCGGCTCGGAGAAAGAGCACATCAGCGAGTCGATGTGATCTCGACCGGGGCTCTGTCGCTCGACCTCGCCCTCGGCATCGGCGGCGTTCCGCGTGGCCGGGTCGTCGAGATCTACGGCCCTGAGTCCAGCGGTAAGACAACTCTCGCGCTCCATGTGGTAGCCGAAGCGCAGCGCAACGGCGGCATCGCCGCCTTCATCGATGCCGAGCACGCGCTCGACCCGATCTACGCCAAGGCGCTGGGTGTCGATGTGGACGAATTGCTCATCTCCCAACCTGACACCGGGGAGCAGGCACTCGAGATAACCGACATCCTGATCCGCTCTGGAGCGCTCGACGTCGTGGTCATCGACTCGGTGGCAGCCCTCGTACCTCGCGCCGAGATCGAAGGCGAAATGGGGGACACCCATGTCGGTCTTCAAGCCCGGCTCATGTCACAGGCGCTGAGGAAACTCACAGCCAACATCAGCCGGTCGCAAACCACGGCGGTGTTCATCAACCAGCTCCGTGAGAAGATCGGTGTGATGTTCGGATCACCCGAAACCACACCGGGCGGACGAGCCCTCAAGTTCTACGCGAGTGTGAGGATCGATATTCGGCGCATAGAAGCGATCAAGGAAGGCCAGGACAACGTTGGTAACCGCGTCAGGGCGAAGGTCTCCAAGAACAAACTGGCGCCGCCGTTCCGCCTTGCCGAGTTCGACATCATGTTCGGAGAAGGCATTTCCAGGGAAGGCAGCCTGCTGGACGTGGCCGTTGAACAAGGAATAGTGCGCAAGAGCGGCGCCTGGTACAGCTACGACGATGATCAGCTCGGCCAGGGGAGGGAAGCCTCGAAGCGCTTCCTGCGGGAGAACCCTGAAGTTTCCGTCCAGCTTCAGGCCAAGGTCATGGAGGCCGTCGGGCTGATCGAGGCCGAGGAAGACGAGGCCGAGGAACCGGCCGAAGAAGAGCTAACCGACGAGCGGTGAGTGGACAGAGGTGGGTTTGGGGACGGAATGATCTGCCCCAAACCCACCTCTCATCGGGTACCATGTGCGGCAAGCACACACTTAAAACAAACTGAAACGCTAAATACTGTGGTCGAGATACAGAGGAGAAACGGAACGAGAACGAGGGACTGACGAACTTCTCTTTCGTTCGTGTGTGTGCCGAGCCGGCTGGCTCGGCATGTCTGTATCTCCCACAGGAAGGTGGGAGCGATGGAACCGTTATGGGCGTTGTTGATCGGCGTTCCGGCGGTGCTGGTAGGAGCGGTGATTGGATTCTTCTCGACGCGCACGAACCACCTGCGAAGGCGAGGAGACACGGACACCAGCGCAGGACAAGTACTCGGCGATGCCAGGCTTGAAGCCCAACGCCTCCTGGCGCGAGCCGAGGAAGAAGCTCGTGCGGTCGCCGAAACGTATCGAGATCGTGAGGACGCCACACTCGAGCACCGTCGAATCGAGATGCTTACGTCACAGGATCGTCTCGCTAAGCGGGAGGAGACCCTCGAGCAACGTGCGTCGAATCTGGCGCAGCGTGAACAACTGCTGATCCAGCGCGAATCAGAATTGGCCGACCATCGTGCGGCAATCGAGTCGTTGCGTGAGGAGGGCCGTACGGCTCTAGAGCGGCTGGCCGGTTTCGACGCCAAGGCCGCCAAACAGGAGTTGATGACGAAGGTCGAGGACGAAGCCCGTCGCGATGCGATGGTCATGGTCCGGGACATGGAGATCAAAGCACGAGAGGAGTCCGACCGACGAGCCAGGAGGATTCTGACGACTGCGATCCAGCGGCTCTCTTCGGAGGTCGTTACCGAGAGCACCGTGTCCGTCGTGGCGCTGCCCAGCGATGAGATGAAGGGGAGGATCATCGGCCGGGAAGGCCGCAACATTCGCGCCTTCGAAGCCATCGCCGGCGTCAACCTGGTCGTCGATGACACCCCGGAGGCTGTTTCGGTATCTTCGTTTGATCCGGTCCGCCGGGAGATTGCCCGCATCACCCTGGAGAAACTGGTGACCGACGGCCGGATTCATCCGGCCTCGATTGAACAATCGTTCGAGAAGGCCAAGGCCGAGGTCGAACAAAGCGTCAGGGATGCTGGGGAGTGGGCACTGCTCGATGTCGGTATGGCTCGCATGCATCCTGAACTGGTGACGTTGCTCGGCCGTCTGAAGTACCGGACCTCGTACGGGCAGAACGTGCTGAGCCATGTCGTAGAGTCCGCCCATGTTGCGGCCATGTTGGCCGCCGAGATCGGAATCGACCCCGTGCACGCCAAGCGCGCCGCCTTGCTTCACGACATCGGCAAGGCGATTACCCATGAAGTTGAAGGGTCCCACGCATTGATCGGGGCGGAGATAGCCCGGCGATTCGGAGAGGATCCGGCCGTTGTTCACGGCATTGAGGCACACCACAACGAGATCGAGCCGCGCACCCTGGTGGCCGTGCTGGTCCAAGCTGCCGACGCGGTCTCGGCTGCCCGTCCCGGTGCACGGCGGGAGGCGTTGGAATCGTACGTCCGGCGGTTGGAGCGACTCGAGGAACTGGCCGGTGCGTTTGAGGGTGTTGAGCGCGTCTTTGCCATGCAGGCAGGACGGGAAGTGCGGGTCGTGGTTGATCCGGGCACTCTCGACGATCTGGAGGCTGCGGATCTTGCCAGACGCATTGCCCGCCAGATGGAGGAGGACCTTCAGTATCCCGGCCAGATCCAGGTAACCGTGATCCGGGAGTTCCGGGTCACCGATTACGCCAGGTAGCGACAATGGTCCAGCCCGTCTTGATCGCAGACCCGACGCGCAAGGAGCGTCGCCGTCCGACCCGCCAGGGTAAGACGTATTTTCTGCGCACGTTCGGCTGCCAGATGAACGAACACGATTCGGAGCGCATCGCTGGCCTCTTCGAGGCCGATGGGATGCTGCCGGTGTCGGATTACGCGGCGGCAGACGTGGTGTTCATAAACACGTGCACGATTCGCGAGAACGCCGACAACCGCCTATACGGCCATCTGGGCCATCTGAAGCAGTTGAAGGACGAACTGCCCGGCAAGGTGCTGATCGTCGGCGGGTGTGCCGCCCAGAAGGACCGTGAAACTGTTCGCAGGCGAGCCCCGTGGGTCGACGTGGTGCTGGGAACTCACAACCTCGACCGGGTACTCGATCTCATGGACCACGCTCAGGAGTGGGGTCCGATCACCGAGATCGCCGAGGAACTCCAGAGCATGCCGTCGGATCTACCGGTCCGACGGGAACTGGCGCACTCGGCATGGGTGACTATCCAGGTCGGCTGCAACAACACTTGTACGTTTTGCATCGTCCCGGCGGTGCGCGGCGTCGAGATAAGCCGCAGGCCGGGTGACATCGTTCGCGAAGTCGAACGTCTGGCGGCAGACGGCGTCGTTGAGGTGACTCTGCTCGGTCAGAATGTCAATACCTACGGACGCGATCTCGCCATCGACGGCCGGCGTAGACCGGTCTTCGCCGAATTGCTGAGGAGAGTCGGCGAGGTCGAGGGAGTCCGGCGGATCCGGTTCACGAGCCCCCATCCGGCGGACTTCCGGGAGGACGTTGCTCTGGCCATGGCGGAGACCGAGGCGGTCTGCGAGCAACTTCATCTTCCGCTCCAATCGGGCAGTTCGCGTGTCCTGGCCCGTATGCACCGTGGATACAACGTAGAGCGCTACCTGTCCCGCCTCGAGCTGGCCCGCCGCATCATCCCCGACCTGGCCGTCTCAACCGACATCATTGTGGGGTTCCCCGGCGAAACCGAGGAGGACTTCGACATGACGCTCGACGTCGTGCGGGAGGCACGGTTCGATCAGGCGTTCATGTTCCAGTTCTCGCCGCGGCCCGGGACAGAGGCGGCGTTACGGGTTGATGAATTCGTCGACCCGGCGATCGCGCAGGAGCGATTCAATCGCCTGCTGGAGGTCCAATCCGACAATTCGGTGGCGCTGAATCGCGCCCAACTCGGCAAAAGGGTAGAGGTGCTGGCCGAAGGCCCGTCCAAGAAGGATCGGACCGTAGCCACGACCCGCACCCGCGGTGGACGCGTCGTCCACATAGCCGGGGCTTATCCACCCGGCACATTCCTCGACGTCGAGATAACGAAAGCGGCCAAGCACCACCTGATCGGGAGCCCGATCTGAGCCTGATTTGTGCCGTGCTCGGCCCGACCGCCTCGGGTAAGTCCGATGTAGCGTTGCGACTTGCGGAGGATCTCGGTGCGGAGATCATCAGTGTTGATTCGATGCAGGTCTACCGGCGAATGGACATCGGTACGGCCAAGGCCACTCTGGAGGAACGGAAGCGAGTCCGGCATCATGGGCTCGACCTCGTCGAACCGTCGGGAGTTTTCAGTGTCGCCGAGTATCAGCAGATCGGTAGAGCGGTCATGGAGAACTCGTCCGTCCCGCTGGTCATCGTCGGGGGTTCCGGCCTCCATTTTCGGGCTCTGGTCGACCCGCTGCGGTTCCGCCCGCACGACGCCGCGCTGAAAACCGAGCTCGAGGCGCTCTCGCCCGAGGAGAGCGTGGCGCGTCTGAAAGTCATCGATGAGATGGCCGCCGGGCATATCGACCTGGCCAACCCGCGACGGGTGACGCGGGCACTCGAAATCGCTGAGTTGACGGGCGAGACGCCGAGCTCCCGCGCCGTTTCGGAGGAACAGAGAAGCCTGGACGCCTACCACCCGCTGTTTGCATTCAAAGCAATAGCACTCGACCCGGGCCCGGGACTAGCTAGGCGCGTGACCAACCGCCTGAAGTCTATGGTCGATGCAGGCCTGGTGGAGGAGGTAGCCGGCTTGGCCGCGGAGATGGGGCGAACGGCGCGCCAGGCGGTTGGATACAAGGAGTTGCTCCCCGTCGTTGCAGGGGAAACCTCGCTGGCAGAAGGGATTGAGGCGGCCCGCCGGGCGACACTGGCGCTGGTGAAGCGGCAGCGAACCTACTTCCGTCGAGATCCCCGCCTGAAATGGTTAACGTGGTCTGACGACGCCGACGAGCGATATCGATTGGCCGCCGCCGGGTTGAGGAGTTGAAGGTGAATTTCACGAAGATGCAGGGACTCGGCAACGATTTCGTGGTCATCGACGGCCCTTTCGAATTGAGCTCGGCGGTAATCGCCGCCCTTTGTGATCGGCGCCGTGGGGTCGGTGCAGACGGAGTGCTGATCGTCTCGCCCGACTCACGCAATAGGGTGGCGATGGAGTACTTCAACGCCGATGGAAGCGCGGCAGAGATGTGCGGGAACGGCTTGCGCTGCGTGGCCCGCCGGGCGGTCGACCAGAACCTGGTCGACGGGTGGGACTTCGTAGTTTCGACCGCGATAGGGCCTCGTCGAGTTTCGATACTCGACGGCGGCCGGATCAGGGTGGAGCTGGGGCCGGTTGAAGCCGCAAGAGCCGACCAGGAGGTCGACGGCCACACCTTGCGTACCGTACGGGTCGGCAACCCACACGCAGTGATATTCGTGGAGGATCCCGCCGCGGTCGATGTGCAGGGGATCGGTTCTCAGCTCGAACAGCATCCCGTCTTCCCCGAAGGCACCAACGTCGAGTTCGTTTCGGTGGTGTCGGCGGATGTGATCGATATGCGTGTATGGGAGCGAGGAGTCGGAGAGACGTTGGCCTGTGGCACAGGTGCGGCTGCAGTTGTGGCGGCCGGAGCAGCCACCGGTCGATCCGCGGCCACGGCCAGAGTCCGGTTGCCCGGCGGCCACCTGGACGTTGAGGTTGCCGATGGGGTGGCGTGGATCACGGGACCGGCGACGACGGTCTTTTCGGGCGTTTGGCCGGGGTAGGTACCGAGTTACCGGACGGATCGCAGCACTGAAACGACCTTGCCGACCAGGCTGATTCCTTCACCGAACTCCATTGGCTCGTAGGCGGGGTTCTCCGAGTGCAAGATGACTTTGCCGTTCCGGCGCTCGAGGCGCTTGACGGTTGCCTCGTCACCTATGAGCGCGGCAACGATCTCACCGTCTGTGGCGTCATCCTGGCGACGCACTACCACGTAGTCGCCGTCGAGAATTCCCGCGTCGACCATCGAGTCGCCGCTGACTTCGAGCATGATGACGGGTCCGGCGCCGACGAGTTGCTCCGGGAGCGGGAACACCTCCTGGATGTCCTCCTCGGCCAGGATCGGCGATCCGGCCGCGATCCGACCGACCAGTGGCACGTCGCGAGTAGGGGCGTTCGAGCGGTGCGGCGTGTCGAGGCGGTCGATGACTTCGATTGCTCGTGGTTTGGTCGGGTCGCGTCGCAGGTAGCCGAGTCGTACTAGCGTCGAGAGATGGGAGTGCACTGTGGAGGGGGATCGCAGCCCGAGCGAATCACCGATCTCGCGCACCGATGGTGGGTAGCCCCGATCTTGCACGGCATGACCGATGAGGTCGAGGATTTCCTGTTGGCGGGTACTCAGTTCGTCCACCGTCTCCCTTTCTCGAACGTATGTTCCGAATCTACACGCATACGGGCTCCGAATCAAACATATGTTCGTGCTTGACCTCGAACGTCTGTTCGTCTAGCGTATCGAACAGACGTTCGGATGACCCGAAGTGAGTTTCTGTCACAGGTCGTTCGTACTCTGGACCAAGAACCGGTTCACCGAGACGCGAGAAGGAGGCAACAGGTCATGACGGTTCGCTCCAACGCCCTGCTCAGGGTCGTGGTTCTCCTAACTGTGGCCGTTGCTGCCCTGTTCCTCCTGCTCGCTACCCAGGTCGATGCCGGCGATCGCGCCATCCCGACTCAAGAGCACGTAGTCCGGGCCGGCGACACACTGTGGGAGATCGCCAGAGCCCATACTTCGAACGGTGCCGATGTTCGCGACACGGTTGATGAGATCCAGGTGATGAACCTGCTCGACGGGAGCGCCATCTTCCCGGGCGATCGGCTGGTCGTCCCTCTCATCGAAGGCTGAGTAGACGGTTCGAACGTGCCGTGCCTGGTGCGTAACCGCATCAGCAGTCACGGAGGCGACGCACCCGTCTCAATGGTCGACACAACCGTTTCAGGCGTGATTCCACCTATCAGTAGTAGCCTGCGCGCGGTGCACTGTCCCTTCTGCGGCTCTGGCGACATACGCGTCGTCGACAGTCGACCGGCCGAACACGGTCGGGCGATACGTCGCCGTCGTGAATGCGAGTCATGCGGCGACCGGTTCACCACTTATGAGCGGATCGAGTCCCTGTTGATGGTGCGCAAGCGATCCGGTCGCGCTGAACCGTTCCGCACAGACAAACTCCGCCGGGGCCTCGAGAGTGCTCTCGCCGATCGTCCGGTAGGGACCGGAACCCTGGATGACCTGGTCGACACGATTGAGTCGGAACTCCGGGCCATCGGGACCGTGGTTTCGTCTGACGAGATCGGTAGACAGGTACTGGCGCGGCTGCGGGAGTTGGACGAGGTCGCCTATCTCCGCTTTGCGTCCGTGTACAAGGAGTTCACGGGAGCGCAGGATTTCGAGCGCGAGATGGCGACGCTCGAGGACCCGGAAGGTATTGGGCATCAAGAACCGGAGGCCTGAAGCTCCACTCTCGTGGCGGCGAGTTGCTCTCCGAGGTTCCCGAATGCGCTATCCAACCAGGCGTCGAATGCGGCAAGCGTAGAGTCGAGCCCGCCCCTCATCGATGCGACCGTGTCGCGCATTTCCCCGGTGATGCGGGAAGCTGCGAACTGGTTCTCATCTCTGAGCGCCGACAGGTAGTCGGCGACATCGGCATTCATCTCGGCGAAGGCAGCCTCGAGGATGAGTCGGTGCTCGGCCAGGAGGTCACTTTGGGGGAGTTGGAGGAGGACTTCGGTCGTAGCCGCCAGGGTGTCGGCGAGTTCGACGCCGATCTCGGAGATCTGGGCGTCCGTGGCCTGAATGGGCAGCGAGTCGGGGAGGACGAGAGCTCGACCGAGCAGGATGCGGTAGTCGAGGAGGTCGCCGATGCCCTCGTGAATAACCAGAGCCTGGTCGGCGGCTCGTTGCAGATCGAGCCTGGGCGCGTCGAGTTCGTCGACGGGTGCACTCGAGACAAACGGTAGACCGGTTCCGTGTTCAGCAGTGGCGGTGGTGTATGCCCGGTTGGCGGCGTCGGAGAAGGCAAGGAGCGGGATCGCGACTTCGGTCAGCTGTGCGTTGGCTCGACTTGCGTCCACCACGACTGATCCTGCTTCGGGAATGAGCGCGGTGGCGGTTTCCAGTGCCGTGAGGCTGGCCGCCAGGTTTTGTCGAAGCTCTGCTGCCTGATTGATGGGCCATCGGTAGGCGGCAATAGCCAGGAGGGCGACCGTGACCGTTATGGCCAGGGCGGTGGAAACGAATGACCATCGAAACGTCCGGCTCGGCGGTTCTACTGCCTGGGTGGGCGCCCAGTCGTCGCCGAGTGGAGGGTGCTCGCTGGTCGCCTCCCACAGTCGGGCGACCAGCACGCCGGTGTTCTGCGGGTTCTCTCCGGTCTGAACGTCTGCCAATCGGGCGGCCGTTGCCGGGGTCTCAACAGGAGCCGCCGCCGTTGGTGCTGTTTCGACCGGCCTGACGACGAATGGGGCCGGCTGCGCTGCGGGGGGAGCATCGGCCGTCGTGATGACCTCAACGTCGTCGGAATCGGTGAATCCGAGGAGCTCGAGCATCGGCATCCGGCTCCGGCCCAGGAGAGGGCGCCGCCATTGTTCGGGTTCCTGGGCGGGAGCCCGGTCCCGGAACGGCTCGGGAGTTGGTGAGGTTGGCGCAGGCGATGGATCCGGGGTGAGGACTGCGGCGGGGGGCGTGACGGGGACCGGAGGATCGGTCGGCGGGCCTTGCTGCTCGATCGAGACGACGTCGACGCCGATTGCCCCTCGTGACGCAACCGCAGGCCTGTGATTGACACGAGAAAAGCGCGCCGCACGATGGCGGCCGTTTCCGGCAACGATTGTGGCCTGGTCGACAGCATGTCCGAGCAGGCAAGCGCCATTACGGACCGTGACGTGAGCTCGGCATTCTTTGCAGTACCCTTGCGGCACGTGGACTCTCCATGACTCTCCACCCGATGAAAGCCCCACGAACCTTGTTATCGCCATGCAGATTAGTTACCTGAAGCTCGATTCGGAACTACCTACGCCCCATCACGCTCATCCGGGCGACGGGGGTGTTGATTTGTATGCCCGGACGGACTTCCGGCTCGAGCCCGGAGAACGCGCCCTGGTTCCGACGGGCGTGGCCGTGGCTGTGCCCGTCGGCTTCGCCGGCCTGGTGGTTCCCCGGAGCGGTCTGGCGATCCGGCACGGATTTGGCGTGGTCAACGGCCCCGGCCTCATTGATGCCGGGTATCGGGGCGAGATCAAAGTCGTCCTCGTCAACCATGGGGACGAAGGGGTGAACGTGAGTCGCGGTGAGCGAATTGCCCAACTCGTGGTCGTGCCGGTGGCGGTTCAGGACTGGGTGGAGGTCGACGAACTGCCCGACACCGATCGGGGCACCGGGGGGTTCGGTTCGACCGGGAGTTGACGTTGGGTCAGTCGGCGGCGTCGGGTTACAATGCCCGGCACGCGGAAGTAGCTCAGCTGGTAGAGCGCAACCTTGCCAAGGTTGAGGTCGCGGGTTCGAGTCCCGTCTTCCGCTCTGAGGACGGTCCTTGCCGTCCTGGCTGATTGCGGCGACGTGGCCGAGTGGTTTAGGCACGGGTCTGCAAAACCCGTTACACCGGTTCGATTCCGGTCGTCGCCTCGAGCGAGGTATATACTCGCTGCATAAGGGCCCTTAGCTCAGGGGGAGAGCGCTTCCCTGACGCGGAAGAGGTCGAAGGTTCAAATCCTTCAGGGCCCACCAGAGAAACCCCCAATGATTTGGGGGTTTCCTGCTACCTGGGTGGCAGGTTTGTCGATGGTCTACGGTGCCTGGGTCCGTCGTGGGTCCGTCACGCTCCCGGGCCAGGATTCGTCGAGGCGATCGGCTGCATCGCGATCGAGACCATCGTCGAGTGGAGGCGTTCGACGAAGCTGCGGCTCACGGAAGGTCGACTTTGATCGTCACTTTTGAGCCGGTCGTCTTCCTTTCGGGGGTGTAGGCCACCATGAACACCAGGGCGGCGTCCTGGTCGGCTGCTAGGCCGACTTCACCGTCAGTGCAGGCATCGATGGCCGCGGCGGGGGTTTCGACGTCGATCGTATCGGGAATGGGGTTCGTCTTCTTTCCGAAGCTCTCGCGGTAACAGAAGTCGCCGGGGACACTGTCCTTCACGTGGACCTGCAGAGACGCTGCCGACACCGCATCGATACGAATCCGCCAGGTGCCTGGCAGCGAGACGACATCGACGCAGGCCGCCGGCGGGTTGTCTTCGCCGAGGACCGGATCAAATCCGAGGACCAGATCAAAGTCGTCCTCGACGGAGTCGATCTGCAAGAGCTCGGGATCGAAGGTCCACTCTTCACACGTGAGGCCAATCATCGGCTCCGGTCCCGGTGGAGGCACCGGCTTTTTCGCACTTGCCGATGCCGGAACGGTCACCAAGATCCCAAGTGCCAAAAGCACGCTCATCGTCTTCTTCATCGTCGAACTCCTTTCGAGGCGGGTCACTCTTCGTTGGTGGCGATCCATATGGCGGCGTCCGACCCCCAGCTGCCAACTGCGATCAACCTGGACTCGAACTCGACCGAGGCATATATGTAATTCGGCCCTTCGTTCATCTTCCCGAAGGCGGCGGCGCTGAGTACGCGATCCCAGGTCCGGCCTCCATCGGTCGAGGTCCACACCACGGCCGGCCCAAGCTGTACGTCGGCGGCGAGGCCAGACCCGGTCGCAACCAGACGGTCGCCGAAACTGCTCACCCCGAAGATGTGGTCGAAGGGGATGCCGACTGCCTGCTCGACGGTGCTCCGTTCCCAGGTCACGCCGTCTGCTGAGGTCCAGATTGCCGCATCCCCGGTGCAGGGCGAGAGCAACTCCGGACACTTGCCCACGCGACCTACGGCCACGAGGCCGGAACCACCGACGATCACGTCGTCCATGCGTGCCCAGTCTCCAGTGCCGGGTCCTCCGGCCGGGTATCCGCTCAGCAACGCCGCCTGCTCGGGCACCCGCGACCAGTCCCGGCCGTCGGTTGACACCCACACGGCTGCCGGCTGGCCCGGGCCACTTTCCCCGGCCCCATCACCACCCTGTCCGACCGCCACGAGTCCGGGGCCGGCCGGCACTACTGCCCACATGACCTGATTTTGAGGCCCTCCGAATACCGCCTCGTCGGATGAGACACGTTCCCAGGTGATTCCGTCGGTCGAGGTCCATGAAGCCGCGTCTGCAGAGCTTCCCTCCCACTCCATCCCCACGGCCACGAGACCCGACCCGAAGGCGGTGACGTCCTTCATGAAGACGTTGGTGTTCTCTTCGCCGCCGAAGGTGGCCTCGTCGTGGGGTACCCGGCTCCAGCCGATCCCATCTTCGGAAATCCATACGGCAGCCACGCCGGTGGTTCCGTCTTCCGAGTCCTCTTCACCCACAGCCACGAACCCCGGCCCGCCGGCCGCAACGGCCCCCATGTACTGATCCCCCGGACCCCCAAAGACCGACTCGTCGTGGGCAACCTTGTTCCAGGCCCGTCCGTCGCTCGAATACCAGACCGCGGCATCATCATCACCACCGAGCCGTCTGAACCGACCGCCACCAACAACCCCGACCCACCGACGGCGATGTCGGTTATCTCCTGCTGCCCGGACCCACCGAAGACGTCGGACTCGATTCGGGTCCAGGCCATCGCCACCGGTGCAGGCATGGCGGCCTCGGTAGTGGTGGTCGGGGCGGCCCCTGTGGTGTCGGCCGAGGCCGCTTCTGTGTTCGTGGTGGGTTGCGTCGCGGCGGTCGGCACGGTGGCCGGTTGCTCGACAAAAGGCGCTTCCGATCCCAACGGATTGAGGGCCACGACGGCCGCGATGGCAACCACGACGAGTCCCGCTGCGGCACCGGCGGCCTTCAACCGAGTGGCTGGCAGTCGCCTCACTTGGTGAGCTGGTCGGTCCGGGCGGCACACCCGCTCGAACAAGCGGACCGGTAAAGGCGGAAAGCTGCGGCAACTCGGCTCGTTGGGGGTGTGGTTCGCCGCGTTCGTGAGCGCCCAGGAAAGCATTGCCTGTGCGGTGGGTATCATGGAGTTGGCGGGGTTGGATAGATGGCCATTGACACGACCACGTGTCCCGAACGCGCAGCGCCTTGGCACAACTATTCATCATGGGGATCGACACAGATGTATGACTCAGAGCAGTACGCGTCCCTCAACCGCTGGGATAGCCGGCATCTGGAGACGGTCAAACACCACCTCGATCTGAAAACGGGTGATCGGGTCCTCGAAGTAGGTTGCGGACGCGGACATCTCACCAAGCGTCTCAGGGACTTCGGAGCCGATGCTATTGGTATCGATTCCAACCCTCACGCCGCAGCAAACGCAGTGACATCCGGGGTGTCGACGATGCTCGCCGAGTCGCTGCAGTTCCCCGGAGCGAGTTTCGACAAGGTCGTGTCGGTGCATGCGATCGAGCACATCCCTGACATTCGGGGGGCATTCGACGAGATGGCCCGGGTGCTCAAACCTGGTGGCCGGGCCCTATTCATTTACCCGGCGGAACCGATCCAGGGATCGTGGGCCATTCCAACGGCAATCGTGCTGCATGGCAATCCGTTCAAGGCGCGGCAGGTCCACTGCCAGTGGTTGTGGCCGGCGCGGCTCCGTGCTATCGCCGGACCTGCGGGTTTCAGCCACGTGTATTCAGAGTTCCGACTCCTCTCGAGCCCTCAGTTCGTATCGCTGTTCGTCCGGGGTAGCGACGTCCCGCCGTCCGACCAACCCGTCGACACCCGGTTGCGGTCGGTAGCCCCCGATCGGGAACGAGCCGGGGCAGACGACGAGAGGACCCCTTCGCTGGCCAGGAGCCTCTTTGCACTGCTGAGGAAGCCCGCTTTGTCAGAGTCCGACTGAGCATTGCCCGGCGGATCCTCGTCCTGGTGCCCACAAGGCGAGCCGGCGCTCGGCTCAGTTGTCCGTCGTTACCGTGGAAAGATAGGCAGCCAGGATCGCTGTGTAGCGTTCCCGGTCGACGTTCCAGCTCCCTACGTGGTCGGCCTCATCGGTGACTACCAGGGTCACCAGATCCGGGTACAGCTTCTCGAGATCTTCGGAAACCGAGAGAGGGACCGTCTGGTCGTCGGCGCCGTGGAACACCAACGTGGGTACGGTCAGGATTCCGTCTCGATCGACGTAGTTGATGGCTCCCCAGTCGACATCGAATCGCAGGTCTGCAATCCACTTGGCCGTGAATGTCAACGTGCCCGGCAAAGGAATGGGGGTGCCGGGAATCATTCGTTTGGATGCTTCTTCAGAAACCGCTCGACCGAAATCGAGGTTGGGCGAGTCGAACACCACACCCGCTATACGATCTGCGAGTGGTGACGATTCGAGGAAGGACATCTCCGCAGTTGCGCCGGTGCTGTAGCCGGCCAGAATCACGTGATCGGCGCCGTGGTCGAGAGCGTATTGGACTGCTGCCTCGGCGTCTTGCCATTCGGTTCGGCCAAATTTGTACAAACCGCTCGGATCGGCGGGCGCATCAGGGTCGTTGCGATAGTCGATCACCAGGGAGGTGATTCCGGCCGCCGCGTACGTGGGCAGCATTCGCACGGTCTCGCGCCGTTCGGCGCGCCATCCATGCATGTGTATTGCCCAGATCGTGACACTCCCGTCGGTCGGTGGGACCAACCAGGCTCCCATCGGGCCGAGGGGTGAGGGGTAGGTGACCTCTTCGAAGGCCAGGCCGACATCAGACGGGTCGGTTGGGAACGCGTAGCCTTCGAGGTCGACTTCCGTGCATTGGTCCAGATCCTCTTTCAGGCAGATGGGCGGTGGGCCACCGGAGAGGGTTGTGAAATCTCTCAGGATGGCCCCGTCGTTATTCGATCGGATGGTCCCCACCTGCCCGTAGCCGCCTTCCCACCACAACCCGAACGTGCCCGGGCTTTCGATCATCCCCCGGTCGGTTCCGTCGAGCACGATCGAAGACTCTCCAATCTCGGCCACTCGAACGCCGAAGTCGTGTTGCGGAGCTCGCGGTTCGAGGCCGTCAGATCGGATCAAACCGGAGAAGTACCAGCCACCGGCCAGGTGGAATACCACTGCGAACGCTACGAGGCCGATCAGTGCCCTTTGCGGCCACCTTCGTTGTTTGGGCTGTTGTGTGTCGGTCATACCGCTCCCTCCATATGTAGGGATTGTGCATCCCGGCGGCTCGAACGGCTATGGGGGATCACCCCCAGGACCGCCGGTCATCCGTCGACCGACGACGGGTAGTCGTCGAGAATCGCCCGCAGACGTGCTTCGCCTTCGCCTCTCCAGAACCACATCCAGCCGACCGCGAAGGAGATGGCGGTCACCAATGCCATGACCCCAAGGTACACGTCGTTCCACTGCGCCGGCAGCGCGTCATAGGCGAGGATCATGCCGACGACAAAGAATCCCACACCGAATGCGGTGTAGAGGGCAGTCATGAACCCGAACCAGGTGAGGCCTCCCGACAACGGCAGTGTGACGAGCTTCGGCCGATCGAGGGGGAAGAGATAGGCGTCCTCCAGTCGGGCCGCCACCAGGATTTCCTCTTTGAGCGTCCGGTTGAGGTATCCCTCCAGGCTGCGGGCGTAATGACGGGCGAAGATCAGGTAGGAGGCGTCGAAGGCGGTCTGCGCAGCGCCGATCAGCGCGATGATCGGCAAGAAGGCGATGAGGCGCCGGTCGTACACAACCGCCACGACCACGGTCCCGATGCCGATAACGAGCGTGAACCGGACGTCCGCGAAGAACTGTCGGTGATACATGGCGGTCATGCCGCGCATACGCGCAAGTTGCTGCACCGCGATCTGCATCTTCGGTTCCATGGAGCTCTCCTTGCCTGCTTCCCGGACGACCACCGATCGGATTGTACGGTCCCGGCCGATCGCGCGGGATGGCGACCGACGAGCCTACCGAGGTAGCGGCAGCGAATCGGAAGGCAGCGTTTCGACCGGGTCGGCTGCGGACGGCGGTCTCGGACGCGGAGTTCGCCCGGCCGGTTGAAAGGGCGCACCGGTCATGAGCGTGCGCACTACCGCCAACGCCAGGGTGATGACAATGCTCCCGGCGTAGATGCCGATCCCGACCGGGGTTGCGGTGTCGGTTCCGGCCATGATGCCGTGGGTGGCGGCCCCGACGAATACACCGAAAGAGCCGAAGTGGGTGAAGCGCCAGGCCTTCTGCCCGATGAACTTGCGGACGTAGAAGCTGACAGTGATGAGCACGAGGCCGTAGAAGGCGACGACGCCGAAGGCCACCGACAAGGGCTCCCATTCTGAGACCCCGGGAACGAAGAGGTCCTTCGGTCCGAATTCGACGAACTCATCCAGATAGAGAAATAGCATGTGAACGGCGGTCGCCAACAACGAACCGACCGCCAGGGATTCGTGCATGAAGGTAAGGGTCTTCTTCGAAGCGCTCCTGCCCAGCAGGTCCGTTGAGACGACGAGGCCCCAGATGGCCGACAGTGCGAGGAGCAGGTAGGCGACGAACCCGGCGGCGCGAATCACGATCCAGGTCATGCGGCAACCAACCGCCAGCCGTTGGTTGCGTAGACGCTGCCCTCCGCCCAAATCGCCAATGCTCCCTTGATCCACGGTTGAGCAGCCGCCCATACCAAACCATCGGATCCGTGCAGCAACATAACCTTGGCTCCTGCTTCGACGGCCGTGGCGGCAATGGCTGTGGCGCTGATGATTGGCGAGACCGCCGGGGCCAGCGTGCGCGGGTCGATGAGGTGGTGCGCTTCGCCGCCCGGGATCTTCCAACGCCGGCGTGTGGTCGAACTGGTGGCCAGCGCTCCGACACCGAGTGGCACCCGGGCGACTCGATGCCCCCAGGGATCGATGATGTCGACCAGGGCCTCGGAACTCCCGGAACGGGACATCGCCCCCGGCGTTGACGATGATGGACCGCCCACTCTCCACCGCCTGGTCGCATGCCCAGCCTTTGGCAACTCCGCCTAGATCGATTTGGGTGCCTGGTGATCGGTGGAGGCGATTCCCCGACATCGACCACACCGGATGCGAGTCGATCGGGGTAGGCGTCGGCGCTTCGTCGATTGTGTCGAAGCTACGGTCGTAGCCCCACGCGGAGACCGCCGCACCTAGTCCTGCGTCGACCAGACCGCCGGTACGTTCCCTCAAGTCCGCGGCGATCTGCAATACCTCTGCCATCGGTTTGGAGACCACGACGCTGCTTGCGTCGGCGTTGTTGAGGTTGGACAGCTCGCTGGTAGGTCGGAATCGGCTGCAGCGGCGTTCCACCTCTTCGAATAGATCCTGCGTGGCGGCGATGTCCTCTTGCCGACCCACCGTCACCTGGACGCTGGTGCCCATTGCCCGGAACGATGCGGCGATCATGAGCCCTGGCTCGTCGAAACCGTTGGCGACGGCGCCGGACCCGCCTGGACGACCACCTGCCGAACAACGGTGGGAGGTGGGGGCGGAGCCGGCGTGTAGCGGATGACCACCAGACCGTCCTCGGGGAGGGTCGGCATGGTGGTGGCGGTCTCGGCGGCCGGCGCCGTGGCCGGGGTGGTTTCGGGCGCGACGGTGAGATCCTCTTGCGCCGGAGCCTCCATCTGCCGTCCGACGATTGCTACCGCCCAGGCGACTGCGACCGTAGTCCAGGCGGCAATCCTCGTCGTTCGGATCGTTGGGAACCGCTTCCGGATCATCGTTCACCACCAGACTCGTCGGCCACCCGCAGCACCGCGTCGTTCGCCACCAGCACCTTGACGATCGACTCGGAGAGTTCTGCAGTCAGAGCGGATTCGCTCAGCTTTTCCGTGAACCCGTTCTCAGCGAGGACGTTGGACACGGCGTCGGGCAGTTCGGCGATCTCCAGAGGGTTGGTCGACGTAGTAGTCGACACGTCTGGCGAGAAGGCGGTCTCGAGGCCGGCTTTTCTCGCCGTCTGGTCCTCCGTCGGGGTTCCGACGATGCCGAGTGTGTAGTACACCGCGCCGAACAGGGCGAGACCGGCGGCGATCACAGTGATCGCCGCTTCCAATCTCCTACTCATGGTCAATGGTCGTCCTCTTCGTCTTCCTCGTCTTCTTCGTGCTTCTCGTCCTCGTGATCCTTCGATTCGTAGCCGTCATCGCTCCCGGATTCCGCTCCGCCGTCATCCACGCTTGTGGCAGGAGCAGGGGCAGGGGCTTGTTCGACTACCACGACTTTCTGCACGACCGGGGCGACCTCAGCAGCGTCGGGAAGCGTCAATCCCGCTTCATCACAGATGGGACGCAACGCGTCGAGCGCGGCCTGCTCGATCGCGTCGATCGACCCGTCGGTCTCTTTGTCAACCAGCGCCATTCCGTCTGATCCGCAGGCGGCCGCCAAGTAGTCCTCGGTTGGTTCGTCGACCTGGCGGTCGGTGTCTACTACCTTCTCGATCGATTCGGTGAGAAGCGGGCTGAGCGATGCGACCTCTGGCTCGTCCGCTTGATCCTGCGAACCGTTTCCTTCGATCAGTCCATTGGCAGCCAGCGCCAGCAGCGGAACGGCGAGTGCGCCGATCAGTAGCGCGATGAGGAAGTTCTTGCGTTGGGTAGGTGCGTTCATTGGCGTCTCCTCGTTCGAGTTACCGGTGGGGTAGGAGGGGTTAGACCTCGAGATAGATGCACTCGGCCGGACATTCTTCGGCTGCTTCGTTGACCAAGCCATGGAGCTCCCGGGGCACGCGGGCCGCGCCCTCGGTGCCGGCAGGTCCGTGTCCGGATTCTGGGCGTCCATCGAAGATGGTGGTTTCGCCAAAGTGGGCGGCGCTCTCGCCGACGGCCCACAGTCCGTCACCGCGGTCGTAGAAGACTTCAGGGACGATTTGCTCGCAGGTACCTGCACCCATGCACAGGTCGGCGTCGATCCAGACTTTCATTGGCGGTCTCCCCTGATTCGATTCGTCCCACAGGTTGCCGGAGTCACCGTTAATGCGGCGATAACCCGTCCTGATGGATGCCCTAAGGGCTGACTTACCGTCCGGCAGGGGGTTTGATTGGTATTGGGCCCTTCGATGCGAACCCGGTCAACGTTTCGGTCGCGTGCCCGGATATCTGTTCGACAGTTTCAGAGCCCTCGGCCGGCCGGGGCGCTTCATGCTGATCTGAAGATGATGGATCCGGTTCACCGTCGCCTGCATTCGTGTGAGAATGAACGGCAGATCGAACCAGGAGGCCGTTGCATGGCGATGTCTGATGAGCACAAGGCTGCATTGGCGCGGGGCAGACGAGAGGCGGCAGCCATCAAGCGCTACCTCGAAGCTCTCGAAAAGCGGAGGCCCGGCCGACCGATCACTTTGGCAAGTCTGGCCGGAAGGCTCGATCAAGTGAATCGCCGGATTGGTGAAGAAGTCGATCCGTTGAAACGGGTTGATTTGATGCAGACTCGTATCGATATCGAGCAACGAATCGCATCTTTTGAGGAGATCGATTTCGCCGCACTCGAGGCTGCCTTTGTCGAGTGCGCCGCTGAGTATTCGGATCGAAAGGGGATCACGTATTCGGCCTGGAGAGAGATCGGGGTCTCGGCTGCCGTCCTGAAGCAGGCGGGGATTCCCAGGACTCGTCGGTCCTGACGATCAGTCCCAGCCCAGTTCGTGAAGCCGCTCATCGTCGATGCC
>JARGFH010000011.1 GCA_029210695.1 Acidimicrobiia bacterium | reverse complement strand
ACCGCCGCGTCGAGTTCGACCCGTCGCTGCTGGCGGGCTGTCGGTGGCCGGTTGTGCCACTTGTAGAACCAAGACTGGTTCACCCCCAACACCCGACAGGACACCACGTGGGGTACTCGATGATCGGTCCTCTGGGCGGCGATGAACGATGCCACGGTCATCGCGTCGCCTCCTTGACCCACAGGACCACGGATCGCTTGAGTACATCACGCTCCATCCGCAACTCGGCGACGTCCTTGCGTAACTGGTTCAACTCGGAGCGCTCGTCGACGGTGAGGCCTTCCTTCTCGCCCCGCTCAACCCGGTCCCGGCCCACCCAGTTGCCCAGGGTGCCCGGGTTGATCCCCAGATCCCTGGCCACCTGAGCGATCGACTTGCCCGTCTCACGCACGATCCGCACGGCCCCCTCACGGAACTCGGGGTCATACTTCCTTCGTATCTCTGACATGACATCTCCTCATAGTGGAAGTCTCCACGGTTTGAGGGGATACCCGGCCACCGGGTCCGCTACTACACCGCCATCGAACTCGTCGAAACACTATGGCGGGCCCTCGCCGACAACACTGTCGGCAAGACCATCGAACAAATCTGCCGCCACAACCTCATCGTCGTCGACGAAATCGGCTTTGCGCCCCTCGACCACACCGGCTGCCAACTCCTGTTCCGGCTCATCTCCGCCGCCTACGAAAAACGCTCCATCGCCATCGCATCACATTCACCATTCGAAGACTGGGGACGGTTCCTCCCCGACCAACCCACCGCCGTCTCCCTCCTCGACCGGCTCTGCCACCACGCCCACATCATCACCACCACCGGCCAAAGCTACCGACTCACCCACCGCACCACCGGAGGAGGTAACACCTAAAACACAAGGACCTTTCTTGGCCACCAGCGAGGACCGCCGATGGCCACCAGCGAGGACATCAAGATGGCCCTTGACACGCCTCCTCGCTGACGGGCCACAATCGGTCGACCTGCTACCTGCCGATGGTCTCGATGAACTTCGGGACTTTCAGTGTGTGATGGGCGAGACGGTGGTCGAACAGACCGGCATCGGCTGGCACAACGCCGGTCCGACGAAGCGGGGCCACTCGGCTAGGCCACGCTCAACCGGATCGTCAGAGGCTGGCGCTTCGCCACACCCTGAGTGGCAGGCTGAAGAAAGATCGCCGTTTTCGACGTCATAGGTCACGATCCGTGAATATTCTGCGCTCAAGCCCACACCAGTGGGGCAGGACAAACGAGAGGGGACCTGCGATATGAGACGATCGCTTCTAGTAGCGATGCTGGCTGCGGCCATGGTCATGACGATGGCCGGGTCGGCATTCGCCGGTGAGATAAACGGGAAAGGCGAGTCGACGCCGATCCGGGGGGATGCACACAACTCGATCTGTGCGTTCTCGGGACTCCAGGACGGGGACGGCCCCGGAGATCCAATTTCGGGCCCAGGCCATGTGCAGACACCGCACGGTGAACCGGACTACGACTTGTACTTCCCGCCGGGGGTTGCGTCTATCTGCCAGTGGGCCAATAACGGTGCTTGGCAC
The DNA here is from genome assembly GCA_029210695.1 of Acidimicrobiia bacterium. Lineage (NCBI taxonomy): Bacteria > Bacillati > Actinomycetota > Acidimicrobiia > Acidimicrobiia bacterium. The sequence goes on along the minus strand of JARGFH010000011.1, from coordinate 63,765 downwards.
TCGCAGCGGCCGCCGGAACCGCCGCTATTCCCTGGGGAATAATCTCTCGGACAAGTTGAGAAACACTCCAAGAAACGAATCGAAGGCCCCCGGCGGTATGCGGGGGCCTTCGAACGTGGACAAACCAAATCCTCGCAGACCAGCGCACTCGTCGAGAGAGCCTTGGCGTCTCGCTGCCGGCGGCTTCGGCAGGGGTTGGTGGGAAGAAGTGCCAGCTATCGTCTGGTGCGGTGTCTTCGCCGGCGTTTCAAGTTCCCACTCCTAACCGGCAGGGCACCTTCGGTAGTGTCCGGGGTCGGGTTGTCCTCCGGCCTTGGCCCACCATACTGACGGCTACTGGGCAAGGTCGTCGCTCACCGCGTTCTCCTCACGGTCGCTGTAACACGTACCTGTGAGGCTGACGCGGTGATCACCCAATGGAAAGCACCCTCAAACGGGACCCCCATACACCACGTCCGTGGACGTGACTGTCTGCTTCGTAAACTTCCGCACCTGACCTGGGTTGAAGGATTGTTCTGTCAGGCCCACCGGGCAGCGTGTAGCCGTACCCGCTCGACTTCCGCTTGCGTCGTTGTGGCTAGGTCTATCTGATCAGGTCAGGCGAGCAGGTGCTCCGCGGCCATCGCAGCGCCTTTCTGCAGATAGTCACGGAACCCGTCGGCTACCGGCTCGAGCACGGCGAACGACTCGACGTCGGTCTGCTCTTGTGCGGCGTCGGTCCGTCCTGGAGCGAACGGAACAGCCACGTTGTACCCTGCCCGCTTGGCTGCCGCCCCGACGGTGGCGCAGCTGCCCAACACGATGAGGTCGGCGAGCGAGATCTTCTTTTTGCCGGTTTGCTAGGCGTTGAACCGCTGCTGGATCTCCTCCAAGGTACCGACTACCTGCGCCAGATGACAAGTTGACATCCCACTCGGCCTGCGGGGAGAGGCGGATTCGCGCCCCATTGGCGCCACCGCGTTTGTCGGTGTTGCGGTAGGTGGCGGCCGAGGCCCAGGCGGTCGAGACCAGCGGGGAGAGTGTCGGGCCGGAGTCGAGGATCTCGGCCTTTTGGGCCGCAAGGTCGGCGTCGTCGATGAGCTCGTGATCGACGACGGGCACGGGATCTTGCCAGATCATCTCCTCGTCCGGCACCCATGGTCCGAGGTACCGGGCTACCGGCCCCATGTCGCGGTGCAGCAACTTGAACCAGGCGCGTGCGAAGACGTCTGCGAACTCGTTCGGGTTCTCGTAGAACCGCTTGGAGATCTCCTTGTAGATCGGATCGAACTTCAGCGAGAGATCCGTCGACAACCTCCTGTCCGCCGATGTCGTCACCGCCGACGGCTCCGTCGTCACGGCCAGCGCCACCGCCTAGACCGACCTCCTGTGGGGTCTGGTAGGTGGCGGAGGCAACTTCGGGGTGGTCAGCTCCTTCGAGTTCCAGCCCCACACGTGGGCAGACAATGAACACGCCGATGCCCACACGGGCTGGGTCCGCACGAGCTGGGAGGCGATGCGGCCACACACGACCGGCGACCCCTACCTGAGTTTCCTCGGCGACGAGCGCTCTGATCGCGTTCGGGTGGCATACGGTCCTGAGGCGCTCGAGCGGCTGGTCGAGCTCAAGACCCGGTACGACCCAGACAATGTGTTCCGTCTGAATCAGAACATCGCCCCTCGGTGAATGGCGACTCCTGCGTGCTACTTCAATCCGGGGCGGTAACCAGGGGAGCAGGCATCATCCTCAGCATCGATCCGAATCAGGCACCGCCTGCGCCGTTCACCATGACCGGATCGTGCCCGCAGGCTCTTGTTGGAGCCGCCCGGACCTGGTTGATCAGTCGAGCGCCGGCGCCGGGGCCCGATCACGCCCGATCGCGTCGAGCGCGTCCGCCAGGTTCTGGTATTGATCGAGTGTGTTGTAGAGATGCGCCGACACGCGCAAGAGCCGGTGAGGCCGGGCGGGCCACGAGGGCACCGGGGCTTCAATGCGATAGCCGCGCATCAGTTCGTCTCGCAATGGTTGTGGTTGCCGGGGTGAGAAGGGGCGGGGTTCGTTTGCCAGCGGGAGGGAGGCCATCGAGCCGAGTAGGGCGTCCGGGGCCGGGGTCGGAATTCGGAGCGCATCGGAGAGGAGGTCGCGGGCCCGAAGCGCCAGGTCGTGATTGCGGGCTCGTACCGCCGGCCAGCCGCCGTCCAGCATGGAATCGATGGTGGCGATCGCGATCGGAATCGACAGGTAGGGAGTTGGGTCGTGGGTGCCGGTCCAGTCGAACAGCAGCCGGAATCTCGACACATCCGCGCGGGGTGAGTTGGCGCCGTGGCTGATGGTGGTGGGCACGATCAGATCCTGGCGGTCTTTGCGGACCTGGAGGAAGGCAGCCCCTTTTGGTGCGCACATCCACTTGTGACAATTGCCGGTGTAGTACGCCGCCCCGATCGTGTCGACATCGAGATCGATCATGCCCGGCGCATGAGCGCCATCGACCAGGGTGTCCACGCCCAGATCGGCAAGTGCGGCAACGATCCGGTGGATGGGAAATACGAGCGCCGTCGGGCTCGTGATGTGGTCGATCACGGCGAGCCTGGTTCGGGAGCCCACACGCTCGAGGATGCGCTCCACGATCAGATTCTCATCGTCGAGGGGGAATGGAACCGCGACCGTGACCACTTCGGCGGCGGCCCGTTCGGCGACGAAACGGACGGCATTGGCGCAGGCGTTGTAGCCGTGGTCGGTGATGAGAATCTCGTCACCCGGCCGGAACGACAGCGATCGGAGCACCGTGTTGACACCGGTAGTTGCGTTCGGGACGAAGACCAGGTCATCGGGATGTGCGCCGACGAATCTGCCGAGCTCAGCCCGGGCAGATCTCGCCAGGTCTTCGAGCTCATCGGCGAAGAACCGCACGGGCTCTCGTTCCATCGTACGTCGCAGGTTCGTCTGGTGGTCGAGCACCACACGGGGTGAGGCGCCGAACGAACCATGATTCAGAAAGGTGACGGATCCGTCCAGATCCCAGTGCTCGCGCATGGGTCAGGTTCCGGACCCGAGGACACGGTCGACCGCGATCTCGATGGCGACTCGGTCCGGATTGGCAGATGGCGTTCGGTAGCGGGACTCGAAGGCCGCTTCAGCGGTGGCGACGGCAGCCCGATCACGATGCACGACCGCCGCTCCTTCCAGCGTCAACCACCGGCCTCCGTCGACCTGACAGACGGCTGCGCGTCCGGTCGCGTCGACGTTCAGAACCTTGCGGGAACTCTCGCCGGTGATGATCTGCACGGTCCCGGCCTCTGGAAGGTAGACGAACGCGATCGCCACCACATGGGGTGTCCCGTCCTCCCGGATGGTCGTGAGTGTTCCGAGATGCCGTTCCGTGAGGAACTCCAGTTGGGCTGGTGTGAGCTGCATGCGACGAGTGTATGTCGTCTCGTCTTCGTTTCCTCTCTGAGCGGCTTCTCTCCGGACCCTCGGGTGACACCGGCGCGGTGCGCAGCATCCGAGCCTCAGCGAGTAGCGTGCTGCCATGTCTCGCCGGAAGAAATGGCTCCTTGGGATCGCAAGTGTGCTGCTGCTGGCGGCCGCCGTCTGGATGTTCTGGCCGGAGTCGGCTGCCGGCGAGGTCGAGGGGATCGGGCCGCCGCCCGGCACCTACGACGCCGTCATCAGGCGGGACTCCTTCGGTATCCCGCACATTCGGGGGGCGACCGATGCCGATGTCGCCTACGGCCTCGCCTTTGCACATGCCGAAGACGATTTCCTCACCATCCAGCAGACATTCCTCGCCGCCCGCGGACGCCTCGCCAGCGTTTACGGGGCCGAGTCGGCTCCCGTCGATTACTTCGTGTACCTGCTCAGGATCCCGCAAACCGTGGAAGAGGGCTGGCCGCAACTCTCACCGCAGGTCCGCGCGATCTGCGAGGCGTATGCGGAGGGCATCAATCACTACGCGGAACTCCACCCCGACGAGGCGCTCGGCGGACTGTTCCCGGTGACCGGCCACGATGTGGTGGCTGCCTTCACGCAAAAGGTCCCGCTGTTCTTCGGCCTGGAGGCCACGATCGCAGCACTCTTCGAAGATGAGCGGCCCGATCTGTCCGCAGCAGACACCCCGGCGGTCCGCTACGGGTCGAACGTGTTCGCCGTCTCGCCGAAGCGGAGCGCGGGAGGCGAGACGATGCTCGTATCGAACTCCCATCAACCATGGACGGGCCCCGTGGCCTGGTACGAAGCGCAGGTGACCAGCGACGAAGGCTGGGACATGACCGGTGCCCTGTTCCCCGGGATGCCGGTGCCGGCACTCGGCCACAACCGGGATCTCGCCTGGTCGTTCACCGTCAATCATCCGGATCTGATCGACGTCTACGAACTCGAAATCGATCCCGACGATCCCGACCGCTACCGAGTCGACGGGGAGTGGCTGACCCTGGAGGTGGGGGAGGCTCCCATCGAGGTTCGGCTGGTCGGCCGGCTGCGGTGGACCTTCCCGCAGGAGATCCTCTGGTCGATCTACGGCCCGGTGATACGACAGGACCACGGTACCTACGCGATCCGCTATGCAGGCATCGGTGAGACCGGCCTCGTCGAGCAACTCTTCAAGATGAACAAAGCGGACACCTTCGAGAAGTGGAAGGCCGCACTCGCCAGCCAGGATGGATTGCCGTCGTTCAACGTCGGATACGCCGACCGGACGGGGACTATCGCCTACCTGTATCACGGTTTGTTCCCCGTTCGGGATCCGGCGTTTGACTGGTCGGGGTACGTGCCGGGTGATACCGCCGCCACGCTCTGGGACGGCTATGTGCCGCTCGATGACCTTCCCTGGGTCGTCGACCCCGAGGGCGGGTTCATTCAGAACTCGAACTCGACGCCCCGGACGGCGGCACTCGAGGTGCTGGATCTTGGAGCGTTCCCCGCCTTCATGGGCGTTGAGGATCAGGAGACGAATCGATCGCTGCGTGCGCGCGAGCTGCTGACGGCCGACGAGGCGATCACCCTCGACGAGCTGACGGCGATCAAGTGGGACATGACCTACGACGAAGGCTCGCTTCCGGCCGACCTGGTCGGGAGGCTCGTCGCAGGCGATTGGGGCGCCGACCTGGAAACCGCCGTGGATCTGCTGGCGAGATGGGATCGGGAAGCCGATCCGGATGATCCGGCGACGGGCCTCGTGATCATGCTGCTGGCGCAGCTGCTCGAAGCAGACGTCGACTTCGATCCGTCGCAAATGGGCTCCGCACTGGAGGTGAGCGACGGGGACCTCGAAGATGCGTTGCGGGCGTCCGTGGCGGCGCTCCAAGACGAGTTCGGGAGTGTCGAGCCGGGTTGGTCGGAGGTCAATCGGTTGGTGCGGGGCGATGTCGATCTCGGCATCGGTGGGGCGCCGGACCTTCTGCATGCCGTTTACGGAGACCGTCACGACGGCCACTTCGAGGGTATTGCAGGCGACGCATACGTTCTGATCGTGACCTTCCGACCGGACGGATCGGTGATATCAAAGGCGGTCCATCAATTCGGCTCGGCAACCCTCGGAGTCGACTCACCTCACTTCGCAGACCAAGCCCCGCTCTTTGTCGAACGGCAACTGCGGCCCGTCTGGTTTGAGGAAGCCGACATCCTCGCCAACCTCGAGTCGGAGTACCGCCCCGGCGAATAACCAGATTCACCCGACAATGGGAGCCGGGGGAATCGCTCAGCGGGCCATTCCGGCCAGGCGGCCGGCGATGATGTCTTCGGCCTCCGCCATGATCCGGTCGATCAACTCAGCCACTGTTGGGATGTCGTGGATCAGGCCCATGACCTGGCCGGCGGCCATCACGCCTTCCTGAACGTTGCCCTGCTTGAGAACCTGCTCGTAGCCTCGCTTGCCCGAGACGTACTGAGCGATGTCGGCGATGGTGGCCGTGCCCGTCGCTTCGATCTCGATCACCTTCTCGGCAGTCTCGGTCCGCAGGACGCGCTCGGTGTTTCGGAGTGATCGCATGACGAGGGTCGTGTCGGTCTCGCCGTAGTCGACCATCGCCTGCTTGAGATTCTGGTGAAGAGGAGCTTCCTGTGTGGCAACGAAGCGCGTCCCCATGTTCATCCCATCTGCGCCGAGTGCCAGGGCGGCCGCCAGGCCACGGCCATCGCCGAAGCCACCCGACGCCACGATCGGTATGTCGAGGGCGTCGGCGGTGACCGGGATCAGGATGAGCGACGTCACGTCGTCCTCCCCGGGATGGCCGGCACATTCGAAGCCATCGATCGAGACGGCGTCGCATCCGATCGCCTGTGCCTTCAGCGCGTGACGCACCGATGTGCATTTGTGGATCACCTTCATGCCGGCCGCCTTGAGATGCTCCATGTACGGCTCGGGGTTGCGGCCTGCCGTTTCGATGAATTCGATCCCCTCCTCGGCGCAGGCCATGAGGTAAGCCGGGTAGTCGGGCTGACGGAGCGAGGGAAGGAAGGTCAGATTCACGCCGAACGGCTTGTCGGTGAGATCCCGGCAGCGACGGATCTCCTTGCGTAGATCTTCCGGTGTCTCGAAACTCAAGGCGGTCATGAAACCCATCGCGCCTGCATTGGCAACGGCCGAGGTCAGGTCTGCGTTGGCGATCCACATCAATCCGCCCTGAATGATGGGGTGCTGGACTCCGAACATCTCAGTGATCCTGGTCTTCAGCATGGTGCTCCTTTGGTCTGTTGTAAGCCTACGTTCACCCGTTGCCGGGTGCGTCACCGATCAGCTCTGCCTGGAGGCGGCGCATGCCGCCCAGCCATCGCTCGTAGTCCGTGGCCTTGCGTATGAAGAACTCTCCGACCTCTTCATGGGGGAGAATCAGGAAACGTTCGGCTTCGATGCCGGCGATGACCGCCCGGGCAACGTCCTCCGGTTCAATCGTCGCCCGGTTCACCCATCCGCTCAGCGCCGGATCGGATGCCATGTCCTCGAGCATGGCAGTATTGACGAACTGGGGGCACACGGCTGATACCCGCAGACCGGCATCCCCGTACGTGACCGACAGCCATTCGGCAAGCGCCACGGCTGCGTGCTTCGTCACCGAATAGGCGGCGGCTCCGATGTTCGTCAGGAGTCCGGCGGCAGACGCCGTGTTGACTAGATAGCCTTCTCGTCGCGCCAGCATTGACGGCACAACGGCCCTGGCTGCGTAAACGTGGGACATCACATTTACGTCCCAGGTCCGCTGCCAGGCGTCGTTGGTCATTTCAACGCCGCCTTGTGCAGCAATCCCGGCGTTTGAGCAGAAGATATCGATCGGTCCAAAGGCCTCCTCGGCGGCAGCCACAATGCCGCGCACTGCCTGTTCGTCGGCAACGTCCGCTTGAACGGCGAGGCCATCGATTGCGCCAGCCACATCGAGCGCGGCGTCACCGTCGATGTCCGCCACGGTGACGCCCCGCGCCCCGTTGGCGGCGAACGCCCGGGCCATGGCGGCACCGATGCCATGGCCGGCTCCGGTCACGACGATCGACCGATCCTGGATCTCCACGGCCTGCCTCCTGTCCTTTGCCGCTGCTATTGTGAACGTACACTAACTGACGGGCCCGGCGTCCGTCATGATGGAGGAGCGCCAATGACCGACACGATCGCTGCCGATAAGGCGGAGGCGCTGGTCACCGGGAAGCTCGACGAACTTCTCAGCGGATACGACCCGTCCATGGAACCTCAGGAGTTCTGGGGTAGGCAATACGACCTGGGCCTGGCGTGGGTGCAGTATCCCGAGGGATTCGGCGGTCTCGGGGTCAGCCCGAAATACCAATCAATCGTCCAACGTCGTATCGAGGCGGCCGGAGCGCCGACCTGGAACCGGCAAATCAACCTTCTCGGCATCGGTATGGGAGCCGGAGTCATCTCCGCGCACGGGACCGCCGAGCAGATGCACAAATGGCTGCGTCCGATGTTCACCACTGAAGACATGTGGTGTCAGCTCTTCAGCGAACCGGGGGCCGGATCGGACCTCGCCAACCTCTCCGCCAAAGCAGTGCGGGACGGTGATGAATGGATCGTCAACGGACAAAAGGTGTGGACGACACTCGCCCATATCGCCAAGTGGGGCATGCTGCCCGTTCGCACCGATCCCGACGTCCCGAAGCACAAGGGCATCACCTACTTCATAGTCGACATGGAAGCCGACGGGGTCGACGTGCGTCCTCTCTATCAGATCACCGGTGAGGCAGAGTTCAACGAGGTCTTTTTCGACGACGTGCGGATTCCCGACGAATACCGCCTCGACGACGTCGGTGCCGGATGGCGTGTTTCGATGACCACCCTCATGAACGAGCGCGTCGCCATCGGCAGCCGCTCGCTGCCGCGCGGCAGCGGTTCGATCAAGGATGCCATCAGAGCCTGGCGCGAATATGGTCACGACGATCCCGCCCTTCGGGACGAGCTAACCCGCCTGTGGGCCGAATGGGAAGCCCTGCGGCTCACCGTCGAGCGGGCCAACCAGATGCGCAAAGCGGGTATCCCCGGTCCCGAGGGATCAACGGGAAAACTCGCCTGGGCAGACCTCAACAAAGCAATCACGGCCTTCTCGGTCGAGTTGATGGGCTGGGACGGCACGCTGTATCCGGGAGGGTACGAACTGCATCGTCCGACGGAGTTCGAGGACGCTGGTTCACCTCAACGCAACTTCTTGCGGGCCAGGGCCAACTCGATCGAGGGCGGTACGTCCGAGATCATGCGCAACATCCTCGGAGAACGAGTGCTCGGGTTGCCGGGCGAGCCGCGCGTCGACAAGGACCTGCCGTGGAAGGAGGTGCCCCGTGGGTGATACTCCTCGTGTGACCTTCGCACTCACGGAAGAGCAAGAGATGCTCCGTCAGACGACTCGCCAGTTCCTCGCAGACCGGGTTTCCCCGACGGTGGTGCGTGATCTGATGGAAACCGAGACCGGGTTTGACGCCGCGTTGTGGCAATCCGGCGCCGAGTTGGGCTGGCACTCGCTGGCCATCCCGGAGGAGTACGGCGGAGCCGGGTACACCTTTGCCGAGTTGAGTGTCGTTCTCGAGGAAATGGGACGCGCACTGTTTCCCGGACCGTTCCTCTCGACGGTTGTCATGGCTGCCAACGCCATTCTGATCGGCGGTAGCGACTCGCAGAAGAAAGAGCTTCTCCCCGGCATCGCGATGGGTGAGTCCGTGATGACCATGGCGCTATTCGAGGGGTCGCACGGTGCCGTGACCGACGACATCCGGATGACCGCTGCACAGGATGGTGGGGACTGGGTTTTGGACGGTGTGAAGAAGAACGTCTTGTTCGGGCATGTTGCCGGGACAATCGTCACGGCGGCCAGAACTCCGAATGGCCTCAGCCTGTTCCTGGTTCCGGCGGACGCCGGCGGTTTGAGTGCCGAACATGTGCCGACCCTCGACGCAATCCGCAAGCAAGCCACCGTGACCTTCGCCGGGGTCCGTTTGGGTCCCGAGGCTCTGCTCGGAAGCGAAGGAACCGCAGGCGACGTGATCGATCAGGTTCTACGGCTGGCATCCGTGGCGCTGTCGCTCGAACAGGTCGGCGGCGCGCAATGGTGTCTCGAGACCTCGGTGGAGCACGGGCAGACCCGATTCCAGTTCGGCCGGGCGATCGGTTCCTTCCAGGCGATCAAACACCGGTTGGCAGATATGCTCGTTTCGGTGGAACACGCCAAGTCGACGGCCTACCACGCCGCCCGGATTGTCGATGATGCCACCGAGATGCTGGTCGCAGCCCCGCTCGCCAAGTCGGTTTGCTCTGAGGCATACCTAGGGGCGGCCTCGGACACGATTCAGATCCTGGGCGGCACCGGCTTCACCTGGGAGCACGACACGCACCTGTACTTCAAGCGGGCGAAGAGCACGTCCTTGATGTTCGGTGGTGTCCGACACCAGCGGCGGCTGCTGGCCGAAGCACTTGGTCTCTGATCAATGATTGCGAGGGGTGCCGGCGGCGGCCGGCACCCCGCCGGAAGGGGTAATGATGGAAGCCAGCGACGTCGTGGCACAGGAGGCGCCCACTGCTCGCGGTCGAAAACGACGAGAGCAGATCATCGACGCGGCCGAGGTTCTGTTCCACCGGCAGGGGTTCCACGCAACCTCGATTGATGAGATCGGAGCAGCCGCCGGAATCACCGGCCCGGGTCTCTACCGGCACTTCGCCGGGAAGGACGAGATCCTGCTTGGGGTCTTCGATCGTATCTGGGAGTTGCTGCGTTCCGCCATCGACCGGATTGAAGGTCTACAGCCGGGGGCGGCACTCGATGATCTCATCTCCACGCACACGACGCTGGCATTAGATCAGGGAGCCGCCTTGATGCTGCTCGTACGCGAACTTCGGTACGTTCCGGAGTATTACCAGCGGGCGGCTGAACGCAACGACGCGCGCTACACGGACGCATGGGCCGAGGTGATCATCAAATTGCACCCGGAGCTCACCCTCGACGAGGCTCGCGCAGCGGCCCACGCGGTGATGGGGCTCATCGGATCGGCTGCGCGCGAAACTGCCGACCTCCGCATCGAGGCTTCCCGGCATCGCCGGATCCTGCACCAGATGGCTTGCGCCTCGCTGGCGGGGTTCCAGAACCACCTGAAGTAGTCTGACCCAATGCACGATTCAGCTGATGTCGTAGTAGTTGGCGCGGGGATCGTTGGAAGCTCCATCGCCTATCAGATCGCCCGCCGCTCTCGGATGAAAGTCGTACTTCTCGATAAGGGAGCAGGGCCGGCGGAGGGCTCAACCGGAGCCTCTTCCTCGATTTGTCGCTGCCGGTATTCGAATGCTCAGGTCGTCCGTCTCGCCCGCGATGGACTAGCCGCCTATCGCAATTGGGCGGAGTTCACCGGGCTCGAGAGTCCCGGGAATGAGTTCACCCATACCGGCGTTTTGTGGTTGCTCAACGAGGATCGCGGGAAGCTCGAGACCGAGCGCACCCGCCTGGCGGACGAGGGGGTGGCGATTTCCCTGCTGACGGCCGACGAACTCGTTGAGCGGTTTCCGAGCCTGTCTCCATGCATTGAGCCGTTCGATCTCTCCGGCGAGATCGAACACACCTGCCGCCCGATCGAACTGGCCGTGTTCGAAGACGATGCAGGGTTCGCCGATCCGTCTGCGGCCAACACCGATCTCGTTGAGGCAACACGCAACAATGGCGGATCCGTACGCTTTCGTGCTCAGGTAACCGGTGTGCGCAAGAAAGGTGATCGGGTGGTCGGTGTCGATCTCGCCGACGGCAGCTCCATCGAGGCGGATGTGGTGGTCAATGCCGCCGGCCCGTGGTGCGGTCGGCTGAACCAGTTGGCCGGCCTCGATCTCCTTTGGCCGCTCGAACCAACCCGGGTTCAGGTTGGATATCGCGATTGGCCCTCGGACCTCGGTCGGGTTCCCGTCACCGTGGAAGCTTCCACCGGCCTCTACTTCCGACCGGACGCGGCCGGAAGCCGGATCCTGTTCGGCTCGGTTCTCGAAGAGGACGAGCAAGAGGTGGTCGAGGATCCCGACAACTTCAACACCGGGGCCGATGCCGCCTTCCGCGACATCCGGATTCATGGTTTGCACCATCGGATCCCGGACCTGCCGTACCGCGGGGGCGTTTCGGGCATCGCCGGCCTCTACACGATCAACCGCACCGATGTCCATCCCGTCGTTGGACCGAGCGGGATGGACGGCTACTGGCTCGCCAACGGCCTAAGTGGTCATGGATTCAAGCTGGCCCCCATGATCGGATCGATGGTCGCTCAGGCGATTACTGGTGAACGAGCGCCCTTCGACACCGACGTACCGATGTCCTTGCTGGCGGTGGATCGTGAGCCGATCAGCGTGGCAGCCAAGAGCGTGCTCGCCTGATGCGGTGGTTGGGTCCGATCGAGCTGCGCGAATCGCTCTCGATGCCTGACGCGATTGAAGCGATGGAGGCGGCCTTTGGGTCGGACCGCCAGGTGCCGCTGCGTCAGTTGTTGGGCGGCTCGCTGTTCATGCCCGGCCGGGTCGGCCACACAACAGGTGTCAAAGTGGTCTCGATCGAACCGGGCAACCCGGTGGGCGTGGTGGTTGTCTTTGACGATGATGGATCTCCGCTCGGAATGGTGGATGGGTCGACGTTGACGTCGATCAGGACGGGTGCCGCCTCGGGATTGGCGACGCGGTTCCTTGCCCCTGCCGAGGCGCGAACCATGGCGATGCTGGGCGCCGGAGCGATGGCCTTCGATCAGGTCGAGGCCGTGCGAGCGGTGAGACCGATCGAGCGCGTCATCGTATGGAGTCGGTCCCGGGCCAGGGCCGCGGCCCTGGCGGACCGGGTCGGTGGGGAGGTCGAACTGGACGCCGGCACCGCAGTGGCGGCGGCGGATATCGTCTCGTGCGCCACCCCCTCCCTCGAACCCCTTTTCTCCCCCTCGGCCGTCAGAGAGGGAACGCACTTCAACGCCGTCGGTGCCTACACCTCCGAAATGGTGGAACTGCCGGGAGCACTGCTGAGCGACGCCTTCGTTGTTGTCGACGATCTCGATGCAGCGGCCGCGGAGGCAGGCGATCTGATGCGGATCGGGCGCCGGCCCGACGCCACGCTCACGGACCTGCTGGAAGGAAGTGTCGCTCCTGCAGGTACCACAGTGTTCAAGTCGGTCGGACTCGCCAGTCAGGACGTGGCGGGAGCCGTCCGCGCCTTGCGGACTGCCGAACGGCTCGGCATCGGCGCCGAGTTCGGTTCAGGCCGACCCGGCCGATAGCCGTGTTCTCGCTGGGTCCTTGCCTGTGACCTCTAGGGCGAAGGCGTAATCCTCGGCCAGTTCTTTCAGTGCATCGAAGCGACCAGAGGCCCCGGCGTGACCTGCCCCCATGCGGGTTCGCATAACCAGCAGGCTGTCGGTGGTCTTCGTAGCTCGCAGCTTCGCGACCCATTTGGCCGGCTCCCAGTAGGTGACGCGCGGATCGGTGAGTCCGGCCGTCACCAGCAGGGGCGGATACTCCCTGGCTTCCACGTTGTCGTAAGGGGAGTATGAGGCGATGTACTCATAGGCGTCCGCATCGTCGATCGGGTTGCCCCACTCGGGCCACTCCATCGGTGTCAGTGGCAAATCGGTGTCGTGCATCGTGGTCAGAACGTCGACGAACGGGACCTCGGCGATGGCGCCTGCCAGCAGGCCGGGCGGCGCCATGTTGACGGCCACTCCCACCAGCAATCCGCCCGCACTGCCGCCGAAGATCACGATCCTCCCGGCCGAGGTGTAGTGCATCTCGACTAGCGCATTGGCTGCCGACATGAAGTCGAGGAATGTGTTGCGCTTGTGAAGTCGCTTCCCGGCCGTGTACCAGCGGTAGCCGCCCTCTTTGCCGCCCCGGACGTGGGCGATGGCGTAGACGAACCCGCGATCGACCAGGCTCAGTCTGTTGGTGCTGAACGAGGCCGGCATACTGAATCCGTACGAACCGTATCCGTAGAGGAGACATGGCGCGGTCCCGTCGAGTGGCGTGCCCTTGCGGTACAGGAGTGTGATGGGGATTCGCTCGCCATCGTGGCCGTCGGCGAAGACACGTCCGGTCACGTAGTCGTCCGGGCGGTGGCCGCTCGGGACCTCTTGTTCCTTTCGCATTGTCTGTCGGCCGGAGTCGAGTTCGTAGTCGTAAACCCGCAGCGGTGTCGTGGGTGAGCTGTACGTGAACCGGAGCGTGCTTGTGTATTCGCGCAGTGAGGCGAACCCGAGGTCGTAGACCTCTTCATCCATGGCAATGACATGGTCCTCTTCGGAGGCGAGATCCCTGATGACAATCCGCGGAAGGCCCTCCCGGGTCTCGAGCCTGACCAGGTGGCGTCGGAACACGATCGAGCCGAGGATCAACGTGCCTGGTCGATGGGGGACCACCACAGACCAGGAGTCCTTGCCCGGAGATGCCACCTCAGCCGTGACGATCGAGAAGTCCTCAGCGCCCCCGGCGTTGGTGTTGATGTACAGCCGTCCGTGTTGCTCACCAACCGTGTACAGGGTGCCGGGGTCCCGCTCGGCGATCATGATCGGTGGGCTATCCGGCCGGGCGGCGTCGACGAGCCTCACCTCAGATGTCTCGTGGTCGGCGGCGACGATCTCGATGTAGTTCCCGCTCTCAGTTCTGCCGAGATTGATGTAGAAGCCCGGATCCGACTCCTCATAGAGGAGCCTGTCGTCGGCCTGGTCGGTGCCGAGTACATGGAGGAAGGCCCAGACGGGACGATTGCTCTTGTCCAGTTTCAGGTAGACGAGCGAGGCAGAGTCTGCCGACCATTCGATGGCACCGCTGGCGTCGTGTATCGAATCACTGAGATCTTCGCCCGTGTCCAGCTCGCGGACCCGGATGGTGTAGAACTCGCTGCCCTGTTCGTCCACCGAATAGGCGAGGTAGCGATGATCGGGGCTGGGCTCGGCCGTGTGGATCCGATAGAAGTCCTTGCCGATCGACTCGACGTCCCCGTTGAGCAGGATCTGCTCATCGTTGGAGCCGAGTGGTTTGCGGCAGAAGATCGGGTATTGCCCGCCGGTGTCGAAGCGCCGGTAGTACTCCCACGGTCCGTCGGGGGTGGGAACGGAGCTGTCGTCCTCCTTGATGCGGCCCTTCATCTCATCGAAAAGCTCGTTCTGAAGCTCCGTCGTCCCGGCCAGCATCACCTCGGTATAGGCGTTCTCAGCCTCCAGGTAGGCACGGATGTCTGGCGCAAGTACCGAAGGGTCGCGCATCACTTGTTGCCAGTTGACGTCTTTCAACCACGAGTAGGGGTCTTCTCTGGTGTGACCGTGGCTGGTCATCGCCTCGGGTCGGCGGTCGGCAATTGGCGGATGGGCGGTCATGGTGCCTCGCAGGTAGGAGCTGGTGGTCCAGAATAATCGGTGGCACAATGCCGGCTGCGCCCGGTTACTCGGGTTCAACCCGTATTCTGTCCCCGGATGGATCTGTTAATGGCCAGGGCCCGACTCGTCATCGCAGTTGTTGCGGCGGGGTCGATGCTGCTCGCCGGATGTGCGGGACGGGCAGTCGACACGGAGGCAACCGTGACCGGGTCGACTCAAGCTTCGCAAGCTCCTACGACGTCGACGGTTTCTCGGCCGGTCCAATCGGCGACGACCACGACCGGTTTTGTTCCGGATTACGCAGCCCTTGTCGCGGCCATCGAAGCGGAGATGATCGGAACGACCTACGAGGGTGCCGCCCTCGAGGATCCAGAAGTCTTCATCGCCACCGCCGAACTGTTCTGTGACCTTCTTGCCGAGGGCATGACCACCGATGACCTGCTGGCCGAGTACATCGATCGGTTGTCGGATGGAGGTGCGGTGGAGGTCGACGAGGACGACGGGTTGATGGCCGGGGTGCTCCTGGGCGCCTCCATCGAGATCGTTTGTCCGGAGGCTTCTGCCGAGACCCCGTAACGTTTCGCGCCCTCCTGCGACTTCACTCACAGGAGCGCGAAATGAAGAATAGATCACACAGAGTGGCAGTAGCCGGACTCACCGTTGCGCTCGTCTTCGCACCGGCGGTTGTGGTTTCTGCGGAGGACGTCGCAAGTCCTCCGCAGCACGTCCTCGAGAAGGCCAGGCAAGCTGTCGGCCTCGGGCAAGAACGCGCACTCGAGATGCTGGCGGTCGCCGCCACCCGCAACCCGGACACCGGCCTGCCGGATCACGCGCAGGGAAAGCCGGGTCATGCCACCGGGCTCGAACGTGCCCAGGAAATGGTGGCTAAGGCGGCCGACAAGGTCAAGGATTACGAGAAGGACAAACCGGACAACGGCAACGCCTACGGTCACGGGCGGGCTGCCCAGGTCCACCTCGCCTTGGCAGGCGGCATATCGCCCTCCACCCTCGAATCACACGGGCAGAAGGTCAGTGCCATGGTCAAAGCCGTGGAGTCGTTCTCCAATGAGAAGCCCGGCCGCGGCCTCGGCCGTGACAAGCAGGACGACGACTGACGGGTGCCCGTCCCCCCACACCGCGTTTTCGCGCGGCAAAAGCGCGCTATAGGGTGCGATCCCCGCGCGAAAACGGTCGGTTAACGATCGCTAATATACGTCGCAGCCCGACCGGGTGCTTTTGAGTCGGTAGTGTCGAATACGGCGTTCGAGGGAGAGGTCCACGGTGACAGACGAGGCCGCAAGTCCTGCCGGCGTCGACGTGCCGAATGTGACCCGATGGCTGTCCGACCGGGTTCCTGAGTTAGACGAACCGCTGGCCTTCACGCGCAGCAGCGTCGGTCGGTCGAATCTCACCTACGTCGTGTCGGATGCCGTCGACCGCCACTGGGTTCTCCGTAGACCGCCGCTGTCCGGCCTCCTTCCATCCGCCCACGACATGGCTCGCGAACATCGCATCATCTCTGCTCTCCAGACAGCCGGATTCCGGGTACCGGGCACCGTCGGCTTTTCCGACGACGCCTCGATCCTCGGAGCAGACTTCTACGTCATGGGATACGTCGGCGGGTTCACGATCGAGACGGCCTCCGACGCCGACCATCTGTCGGTGGCGACACGGCGCACCGCGGGATTCGACCTCATGGATACGCTGGCCGAACTGCACGCCCTCGATGTCGATGAGGCCGGATTGGGTGATCTGGCCAGGCGCGATGGTTACTTCGAGCGGCAGTTGAAACGATGGAACGGTCAGTGGCAGGCGGCCAAAGCCAGAGACATACCTGCCGCACAGGAAGCCCACGACCTTCTGGCGCAGCACGTTCCGGCCCAGCAGCGGATTTCGGTGGTACACGGGGATTACCGCATCGACAACGTCCGGCTGGACGCCGACGGACGGGTACTGGCAGTACTCGATTGGGAGCTGTGTACGCTTGGTGATCCGCTGGCCGATCTGGGCACCTGCATGTCGGCGTGGCAAGAGCCCGACGAGCCTGCCGGGCCGCTGTACGACTCGCCGAGCCGCATGCCCGGCTTTCCCACCAGGGCGGAGATGATTGAGCGGTATGCCGGCAGCTCGGGCCTGGACGTGACCGCAGTCGGCTACTCGATTGCCTTCTCGTACTGGAAGCTGGCGTTGATCATGGAGGGCGTCTACATGCGATATGCCGGCGGAGCATACGGCGAGGTTGACCCGACCACCACCCAGGAGTACGCCGACCAGGCCGTGCATCTGGCCGAGACTTCTCTCGAACACATCCACACCTTCATCAACCAAAAAGGAGTACCCGATGCTGCAGATCGTGCCCGTTGACCAACTCGCCGACTACGTCGGCAAAGATCTCGGCGAGTCGGACTGGTTCACCGTTGATCAAGACCGGATCAACGCGTTCGCCAACGCCACCAACGACCACCAGTTCATTCACATCGATCCGGAGGCCGCCAAGGCCACTCCGTGGGGCACGACCATTGCGCACGGCTTCCTGACCCTTTCGCTGCTGCCGTTCTTGACCGCCTCGGCCGGGATCATCCCCGAAGGCATGGTCATGGCCATCAACTACGGTTTGGACAAGGTGCGCTTTCTGGAGCCGGTCAGAGTTGGCAGCGAGGTGCGGGCCAAAGTCCGGTTGGCCGATCTCGCCGAGAAAGCGCCGGGCAGGTACCTGTTCAAGAAAGAAGTCACGGTCGAGATCAAAGATTCTGAGAAGCCGGCACTCATCGCCGAGACCCTCTCGATGTTCATCGTTCCGTGAGACCGAGGAGAGGGCGAATCAGCCTCTTGCCCGATAAGTGACCACCACCGAGGTGGCCGGGAAACCCGGCCCCCGCTCGGATAGAAACAGGAGAAAACGAATGCGTGAAGCCGTCATCGTCTCGACAGCAAGAACACCAATCGGAAGAGCGTACCGAGGAGCGTTCAACAACACAGAGGCGCCCACACTGGCCGCCCACAGCCTCCGGCATGCCGTCGAACGCTCCGGAATCGAGCCGGGCGAAATCGACGATGTGATCATGGGTTGCGCACAGGCACAGGGCACCCAGGCCTACAACCTGGGTCGCATGTCGGTCCTGGCCGCCGGGTTCCCCGCCACCGTTCCGGGGATGACCATCGACCGGCAATGCTCGTCCGGAATGATGGCGATCGCCACCGGTGCCAAGCAGATCATCCAAGACAACATGAACATCGTGGTAGCCGGCGGCGTCGAGTCGATCAGCCTCGTGCAGACCAACGACATGCGAATGGACCGGTTCTTCGATCCAAATGTCCTCGCCAATTTCGAGCACGCTTACATGCCGATGCTGCAAACGGCGGAGGTGGTGGCCGAGCGATACGGAATCTCGCGTGAAGCACAGGACGAATACGGGCTCCAGAGTCAGCAGCGGATCGCGGCGGGCCAGGCGGCCGGCAAGTTCGATGACGAGATCGTGCCGATGACCGCACAGAAACTGGTGATGAACAAGGAAACAGGCGAAACCAGCATCGAGGAAGTGACCCTGACCAAAGACGAAGGCAACCGAGCCGACACAACCCTCGAAGGTCTGTCTTCGCTCAAGGTTGTTTTGCCGAACGGGACGATCACTGCAGGCAATGCGAGCCAGTTGTCCGACGGATCGTCGGCGGTAGTGATGATGGAGGCTGCTGAGGCGGAGCGCCGCGGGCTGGAACCGCTCGGCTACTACCGGGGCATCGCGGTGGCGGGTACGGATCCTGAGATCATGGGGATCGGCCCCGTATTCGCAGTTCCGAAGCTCCTCGAGCGTTTCAACCTGACCATGAACGACATCGACCTGTGGGAGTTGAACGAAGCTTTCGCAGTCCAGACGATCTACTGCCGTGATGAACTGGGAATCGACAACGAGATCTACAACGTCAACGGTGGAGCGATCGCCATCGGCCATCCGTACGGTATGAGCGGATCCCGGATGGTCGCCCACTCGCTCATCGAGGGAAAGCGGCGCGGGGCCAGGTACGTCGTGAGCACCATGTGTGTCGGCGGCGGCCAAGGCGCAGCCGGCCTGTTCGAGGTGGCCTAGACGTGCGGGCAGTCGTCTGCACCGAGCTTGGCCCGGCCGGGCGCTTGTCTATCGGCGAGATGCCCGATCCGGTGCCAGGGCCGGGTGAAGTCGTCATCGACGTGCGGGCGGCTGCCCTCAACTTCCCGGACACTCTTGTCATCGAGGGCAAGTACCAGTTCCAGCCGGATCTTCCCTTCGTCCCGGGCGGCGAGGCAGCCGGATTGGTCTCGGCGGTCGGCGATGCGGTTGATCGGTTCGCTATCGGTGACCCGGTGGTGGCTATGGGAGTGTCCGGCGCCTTCTCTGAGAAGTGGAAGGTGGAGGCATCCACGACGATGCCAAAGCCGGAGCACCTCAGTTTCGTTGAAGCAGCCGCATTCGGGCTCACCTACGGCACCTCCTACTACGCGCTGAAACAGCGGGCCAACCTCGAACCCGGTGAGACACTCCTGGTGCTCGGAGCCGCCGGTGGCGTTGGTAGCTCTGCGGTGGAGATCGGCAAGGCAATGGGAGCCCGGGTCATCGCCGCCGCCTCAACCGAAGAGAAACTCGCCTTCGCCACCGGGATGGGCGCAGACGAGATCATCAACTACTCGACGGAGAACCTCCGGGACCGGATCAAAGCACTCACCGACGGGCGCGGAGTCGACGTCGTCTACGACCCGGTCGGCGGTGAGCTCTCGGAACTCGCCCTTCGCTCGACGGCCTGGGAAGGACGCTTTCTAGTAATCGGATTTGCCTCGGGGGCGATCCCCGAAATCCCGCTCAACTTGATGCTGCTCAAGGGAGTCTCCCTCGTCGGGGTCTTCTGGGGGAGCTGGACGTCCAAGGACCCGGCGGCCTCGTTGCGGAACTTCGGCGAGCTCTTCGCGATGGTGGCGGAGGGAAAGCTCCATCCGCGGGTAACGGACATCTACCCGCTGGAAGAGTACGAAGCTGCCTTTGAGGCACTGACGGACCGCAGGGCGACCGGCAAAGTGGTGCTGACAGTCTGAGCTATTCAACTCAGGATCTAGAAGTTCCTGTTCGGTAGGCTCCTCGCCATGAGGGAGAACCGGAGCTTAGGACCAAAACTGCCGCCCTGGGCAGTGGTTCTGCTCGTCGCCGCCGGCGTCGGACTGGCGGGTCTCGCCGCCATTGGGGCCCGCCAAATGCCCGGCACCGGGACCTCCCGGCGAATGGCGTCGGAGCTCGGTTGGGATCCTTTGACGGTTCTGACCTGGCTGGTTCTGGCCCTACTGGGGTTTGTTGCGTTCATGGTGCTGAGCTCACCGCGCGGTCGGATGGAGCGCGCAGGTGGAGGGAGGCGACGTTCCAGACCCATCGCACTGTTTCTCGTCCTGGCGGTTGTGGCCGCGGTCATCCTCTCGGTCGGACCGGGGGGCGGCGACGGACGAGAGGGCCGCCAGGTCGGCCTCCCCGGTGAGGGTTCGCTGGCCGAGGCTCCTCCACAACAGGTGGCCGGCTCGGCCTGGGTCCTCGTTCTCTTTGCGGGGGCGATTCTCGTGGCTATCGCGGTTCTTTCTCACGTCAGGGGTAGAGGGCCGGCCGACGACGCGCCCGACGTGACCGGAATCATTGCCTCCGTTGACGCCGCCATCTTCGACCTCGAACTGGGAGGAGACCCCCGTACCGTGGTAATCGCTGCCTATACGAGAATGGAGATGTCGCTGGCCGGGGCAGGTGTCCCCAGGCGCCGCCATGAAGCCCCGCTCGAATACGTGGAGCGGTCACTTCGCCGCCTCGAGGTCGACGCAGAGGCGATCGTTGCTCTCACGGGTTTGTTCGAGGAAGCCCGTTTCAGCACGCATATGATCGGTGAGAATATGGCGGCGGAGGCGATTGCGGCTCTGCGCGAGATCCGCGCCGGTTTGGCCACTGTATGAGGCGGATGCTGGTTGCGGTCGTGTTCGTGACAATCGCCGCACTAGGGCTGCTCGTCTTCTCCGACGGTACCGTTGAACTCCTTGGATTCGAGGCCCTGGTTCTGCTCGTCGTGATCCTGGCATTGCGCCTGCCCGGCCCGGCCCGTCGGGAGTCGCCGCCGGAGTTCCGCTACCGGCGCGATCGAGTGGAGCGGCTTCCTCCCCGCCTGGTCAGATTCGAGCGCCTGGTTGGGTTCTCCCGAACGAGCATGGTCGATTTCGATCATCGGCTGCTTCCGAGACTGCGTGAGATTGCCGATGCGCGCCTCTTGTCCAGCTACGGCGTGACCCTGGCCGGTTCACCGGAGCGATCCGAAGGTATCCTCGGAGCACCGGCCTGGGCCCTGTTGCGGCCTGATCGGGTTCTCATCGAGGACGTCGGGATACCGGGTCCATCTGTGAGCGAACTCCATGCTTTGGTGACGGCCATCGAGCGGATCGAGAGCCGGGACGGTGCAGCGCCGATAGGCTCCCAGTCATGAGCAACACCGTGGCTGAGCGAGCGCGACTGGTCATCGATGAAGTCGAGAAGGCCGTGCTAGGTAAGCGTCTTGCCCTCGAGATGGTCTTGATGGCCATGTTGTCGGACGGCCACGTCCTCATCGAGGACTATCCGGGGCTGGCCAAGACCCTCATGGCCCGATCATTTGCGGTCGTTACCGGCCTCGAGTTCGCCCGCCTCCAATTCACGCCGGACCTCATGCCGATGGACATCACCGGCTCAACTGTGATGGACCCTCAGACCGCATCATTCGAGTTCCGGCGCGGTCCCGTGTTCTCCAACTTGTTGCTGGCGGATGAAGTCAATCGCGCCCCTGCCAAGACCCAGGCGGCACTGCTCGAGGCTATGCAAGAACGGCAGGTCACGATCGATGGTGTCTCGCATCCGATCGAACGGCCCTTCCTGGTCATCGCCACACAGAACCCGATTGAATATGAGGGTACGTATCCGCTTCCGGAGGCCCAGCTGGACCGGTTCATCATGCGCATCAGCGTTGGCTATCCGACTGCGCTGGATGAACGGGCAATGCTGGCCAACCGGTTGGAGCGCCGGGTAGATGAGGTTGACCTCGATCCTGTCATCACGCCTGCAGAGCTACGAACGATGCAGGCGGCGGTCGAGGAGGTCCATGTAGACCCGGGTATTCTGGACTATTTGGTGGCCGTCGTTGCCGCCACCAGGGAGCAGCACCGGGTCCAGGTTGGATCGAGCCCCCGGGGCTCACTGGCTCTGCTGAAGCTCTCACGAGCCCGGGCGGCGCTCGGCGGTCGCGACTTCGTCACACCTGATGATGTGAAGTCGGTCGCCGTTTCGGCCCTGGCGCACCGGCTGATTCTGAAGCCGGAAATGTGGGTGCAGGACATCACCGACGCCGACATCGTCAGGGATTGTCTCGAAGCGGTGCCCGTCCCGCCCACCGTCCCCGGTCATTCGTGACCACCACCTCGACCCGACGGCTACGTGTCTTCCTGGTCGTCGGCGCACTGGCGGTTGCGCTTGGACTTGGAACCGGGAGGCCGGAGCTGGTGGCGATCGGGACGCCGTTCCTTGTTCTAGTCGGTTTGGGGTCGCTGACGGAGGAGGCGCCGGGACTGGCGGTCTCCGCCGCGCTCAACCGGCGGCGAGCACTCGAAGGTGAACGGGTGACTGTCGTGATTTCTCTGGAAGCGGCGCGGCCGATACGACGCACCGATGTCCTGATTCCACTTCCGGACGGGGTCGAATTCGTCGACGCCGGCCTGAATGGCGTACCCGCCGTCATCGACGAGGGCGTCGTGTTGGCTTCCCTACCTGCCGGGCCATCGACGATCGAGATCGGGTTGCGTTGCGTCCATTGGGGGACGTACCGCTTCGACCGAGTGGATGTGCGCTCACGGTCGTTGATCGGTACGCACGCTCGCTCGATCAGAGTGGGTGCGGTGCTCCAACTGAAGGTCTTCCCTCCGGCTGCGGTACTGCGCCGGTTGCTCGAACCGATTGAGACCCGGCTCGGTTTTGGCGATCTGGTGAGCCGGGCCCGGAGTGCCGGCTTCGAATACGCTGATTTGCGCGCCTATGTGCCCGGCGACGATCCGCGTTCGATCAACTGGCGGGTCACGGCCAGGGCGGGTGAACCGTGGATCACCGAGCGACATCCCGAGCGCAGTGCCGACGTCGTGTTCATGCTCGATACTTTCGCCGAAGCGCGACGCGGTGTTGACCAGACGCTCGACCTGGCTGTGAGGGCCGTGACATCACTGACGGAGGCACACGGACGTCGCCTTGATCGGGTCGGATTGCTGGCGTTCGGGGAGCCGGTTCGGTGGCTTCAGCCCGGAATGGGCGACCGGCACCGCTACCGGGTGCTCGACACGCTGATGGAGAGCCGGTTGGTGTGGCAACAATACTGGCGCGGCCTCGGGGCCGTTCCCAGGCGGTCACTCCCTGCAAACGCCTTGATCATTGCGCTCAGCCCTTTGCTCGACGACCGGGCCGTGCGCGCGCTCGCCGACGTGCGCGGTCGGGGATTCGACCTTGCCATCATCGAACTCGAGCTGCACGACTACCTGCCGGCCCCGCGCGACGATATCGACGCCATCGCCAGGAGGATCTGGTCGCTCGAGCGCGACCACATCCGGCATCGGTTCGAGCGCCAGGGAGTCGTCGTAGCGCCGTGGAGCGTCGGAGATCCTTTCCCGAATGCGATCTTGCAGGCGGACTCGTTCCGGAGGAGGCTGCTACGCGCCCGCGTCTGAACTCCGCATGGATGGTTGGTCTCGTTGCCGTGGGCCTGGCAATCATGCCCGTCCTTGTCGGTCGATCCGGACCCGCCCCGGTTGCGTTGGGGGTCATCGGCATCACTCTCGGGGTTGGTGGTTCAGTGGCGGGACGGGTAGCCCTGCTGGCGATGAGCGCCACCGTTTTTCTCGTGGAGGTGGCCGTCGCGCTCGATCCTTCTGAGGGCGCTGCCTGGTGGACGGTTGGGTGGGCTGCGCTGCTCTTCGTGTTTCTCGACGCCGGTGCAGGCCTCGTAGAACGGCGTGATCGGCTGCCGGGCGCGTTGGGGCGCCAGGCGCCGAGGATGTTCGGACTCGCCGTCGGTGTGGCCGTCGTTGCCGCGCTGGTGCTGACAGCGGCACAGGCCCCTCTCGAGCGCGGCCTTCTGGTGCAGGCGGCCGGGCTGGGAGCAGCTGCCACGCTCCTCCTGACCGTTGGCGTCCTGGCACGAGAAGACCGGGGAGAGGGCCGGTAGGATTTGCCTGTTGCCAATTGCCAATTGCCAATTGCCAATTGCTGGCTAGGGCCACACCCAGGACTGCACATCAACGGTCTGGGGTGGGAAGAGGGCGTCCATCAGGCGGCGCTGTTGTCCCAGGAGCACATCGGCATGGCGGCGTTCGAGTTCCAGGGCACCGAGCGGCCCGAGGATGAGATGGGCGATGAGGTCGGGCGGAACACCGGATCCGCCCGCCGACACCGGTGCCTGAACCCTTCCGCCGGTTGCCACGGGACCGAGCCGACCCTTCTCGATCGCCAAGCGCATCGACTCGCGGTATAAAGACAGCAGTAGCTCACCATCGTCGACTTCGAGCCCGGACCCCGTCAGCCGGAGGTTCAGCTCCGGTCGGATGGCCTCGAGCAGGTCGGCGGGTTTTGGAACCCGCGCGTAGTAGGCGTATCCATCATTCGTTCGGGTCGGCAAGTCAGCTGCGAAGTCTTCGAAACCCGGGCGCATCGCAATGGTGACTCCGCCGCCGACTCGACCGGCCTCTCCGATGAGACTCCGAAAGGTGCCGGGGTCGGCCGCAGACAAGTCGAAAACGAGTGTCGTACCGTCGTCGTCATACGTCCGCATCATGCCGACGGGTCGGTCGCCCCGCTCGGCGACAATCACGCGATAGACGGGAGAGGCGATCAGCCATGACCACATCAGCCCGTCGTGCTCGGCGACCATCATTGCCGAGGAAGCCGCGTGATCCTGGAGCGCCAGGATGTGATCGAGGTCGTCGATCGACGCCATCCGAAACGTCACGTCGTCTGCTCCACCGGGAATCGGCGGAGTGATGTCGATCGTGTCCGGTGTCGGAACTGCATATTCATATCCGAACCGTCGGTAGAAGTAGGGGATACCGACCATCCACTGCACTAGATCGCCTCGTTCCGACGAAATCCGGTGGACGAGTTCGAGTTGTCGACGGACGAGACCTCTCCCTTCGAATTCCGTCGCTGTGGCAACGAACTCGATGGCGGACGATGGAACCACCACAGATCCGATGTGAGTCCTGCTGGAGAACAACCCGAGCGTCGAAACCACCCGATCTCCGGCCACGGCAACGGTCCATCCACCTGGGCCGAACCGGGGGTCGTCGAGGGTCAGGCGCGCTTCCGGTCCGTCCTCTTCGCCGATCCGGTGGTTGACCAGTGCCACAATTCCGTCTGCATCCTCCGGACGGGCGATACGGACTTCGATCTCAGGTGAGGCCGACATGTGGTGCCCTCAGCCGAACTGCGGAACAACCTGCCGGGCAAATAACTCCAGGCTGGAGGCGTCGTAGGCGAGGTCGGCGAAGTAGAGGATGGCGTAGTCCATACCTGCCGCTTCCCATCGGCGGAGCTCGTCCACGATCTGTTCGGGGGTCCCAACCAGGCCGCCCTGCCCGGTGAAGTTGCCGAGGGTGCGCTCTGCCTGTTTCTCCCCGATGAGCGGGGTGTAGTGGTCGCGATGCCAGTCGAGCTTGTCTCCTACGTCTGATTCCGTTTCGCCGACGATCACGTTGAAGTTGGTCGAGCGCGTGATCTCTGCGAAGTCGCGCTCGACCGCCCGGCAGTGACCGGCGAGCACGTTCGACTTGTGTGTGAAATTCTCGACCGTCCCTCCGAAATTGGTGTAGTCGGCGTACCGGGCCGCCACGTTGAGGGTCAGCTGCTCGCCTCCGCCGGCGATCCAGATCGGGATGTGTGGCTCCTGGATGGGTTTGGGTTGACTGATGGCCCCGGCGAGTTGGTAGTACTTGCCATCGAAATCCACTGCATCTTCGGTCCACATGCGCCGCATGATCTCGACGCCTTCGCGGAGCATGCCGATGCGCACGGAGGGTTTGGGGAACTCGTAGCCGTATCCCGCGTACTCGTGCTCGTACCATCCCGCCCCGATGCCCATCTCGAGGCGGCCGCCCGAGATGACGTCGATGGTGGCTGCCACTTTGGCCAGATACGACGGCGGCCGGTAGGAGTTGCAGGTGCACATCTGGCCTAGTCGGACGGTGTCGGTGACGGCGGCCAGCGCAGCCATGAGCGTCCATGCCTCATAAGTGGGTTCCTGGGTGGGCTTCGGGACCGTGTGGAAATGGTCGTAAACCCACGCCGACTCAAAGCCCGACTGTTCGATCTCTTTGGCAACCCGCACCATCGTCGGCCATTGCTCTTCATCCGGGATCCCGACGAGGTCGAGACGCCAGCCCTGGGGGATGAAAGTTCCAAAACGCATGGATCCGACGTTAGCGACTATCAATGTGCAAGGCTTGCTGTATGCGAGCATGGCCCTTGATCCTTCTGCTCATGATGGTGGCGGCGTGCGGACCGACGACGGTGACGACGGCAGGAGGCGAATCCTCGCCCAGCACCACCACCGTCGAACTCACGACGGTCACGAGTAGGTCGAGCACTTCGACGTCGACCACCTCAACGACCATCGCGTCAACGACGACTACCTCGACCTTCACCACCACCACCACCACCACGACCGCTACCACCTCGACGGTGCCGGACCCGCCGCCCGGCGCCGTGACCGGTGTCACGGTCGGAACTGGCGGCGGAAGTGGCGAGGTGAGCGTGACATGGGACCACAACCCCGAATCTGATCTGGACCACTACAACGTCTACTTCAGTGACCTTCCGGGTGGTCCATATGCATTCCTGCGTATCGTGTCGCCGGGAGATTCGGCTCACTCGCCGGGCCGGGCAGGGTTCATCGATTTCGAGCGCGACCTGACGGTCGGGAAGACGTGCTACCGCATCTCGGCGGTTGATGCAGGCGGGAGCGAGGGCGCTTGGTCAACGGAGGCTTGTTTCGACGCCTGACCGTCGTCCATCGGAGGGAAATCCGCAACGAAGACAACCCGGCGCCTAGGGGACGCCGGGTTGTCTCGACAACTCGGGCTCAGTTGAAATCCGGGGACTCCGGTAGTTCGCCCATGGCCGCCACTACGGCGGGAGCGGCCGTGGGATCAATCCCATCGGGGTTTGCCCGCTTGCGAAATGCGCTGGCACCGATGACCAGGCCGATCGCAACGATCACGCCCGGAACGACCCATCCGGCGTCGAAGTCCCACGGGGTGTCGCTCACGAGTACCGGAACCGCCAGGGCCGCGAACAGCAGGCCAAACACCAATGACAGTATGTCGAGTGGATGTCGTTCTTGCATCATCATCCCTCCTGAATCCCTTGCTGCGTGACAACTATCTCGCCGACTCCTGCGTCGAGGTCCAGGATCAATGTTCCGGACGTGCCGCGCAGATCGTCGCTGCGGCCGACACCGAGTCCCTCGCTCGACCTTCCGAGGATCTCGACGCGTCCGACGCCTGTGCGTGCATTGATATCTGCTCCCTGATCGGCACCGAGGATCACTTCGATCTGCCCGGCACCGATATCGGCCCGCACGTCGACCGATCGGCCTTCGAGGTTCACGTCACTGAAATCGAGGACCAGACTTCCGGCGTCGAGGTGGTAGGTGGGCTGGATCTCTGCGACCAGAACCGGAGCGTAGATCGCGGTGGTGGCTTCGATATCGGTCACGATGTCGGTCGCCAATGCTCCGCCCAGGGCGAACAGAAGCACCAGGCCGAGTGCGATCAGGGCCCGGGAGCGACCCCAGACCGCCCCGACGAGGAGGCCGGCTGCCGTGATGGCCAGGGCGAGGCCCAGGTAATGGCGGCTCGAAGGTTCGATGGTGCCGACCGTTTCGAAGATCGCCATGACGCCGGTACCCACCAGCACCGCTGCCAAGGTCAGCCTGCCCAGCATGGAGGGTGGCTGCTTCGGCTTGGGTGGAGGTGGCGGAGTGGAGACCTGCAGAGTGGGGGACGGTGGAAGTGGAGGCATGATTTCTCCCGTCTTGGTCGGGGTGACATATTGTGCGGGCGCGGCGGGCGAACCGTCCGCGCTCTTCTTGGATCCGAGGTCTCCCCGAAAGAGGAGCACACCGATGATCAACAAGGCGACTGCCAGGCCGAAACCTCCGGCCCCGTCGCTGAGCATCGTCAACAACCAGATCCCGGCCAGGACGATCAGGACGGTTCCGACCACATTTTCACCGCCGAACTTGGACAGCCACCGTTCACCGATCGACTCGTCTGTTCCGGCGGCAGGGATCAAGAGCCATCCGGCCGCATACAAGAGAACGCCGATACCGGGGAACAATAGGAGGAGGAATACCAACCGGATGATCCACGGCTCTACGTCGAAGTAGCGTGCGAGGCCGGCGGCAACTCCGCCCAGTATCCCGTGTTCTCGACGGAGGGGTGGGCGAGTACCCCTTTCACCACCACCTGCCGGCTGCTCATCGGCGCCGGCAGGAGGCTGCTGGAGGTTTGTTTCGTTTGTCATGGGTGCATCGTCCTGCACGAGAGCCGTCCCGTCTATGAGGTATGGCCCCAGGGAAGCCCTGATACATCAGGGTTTTCTCAGGGGGATCCCTTGTTGGGAGGTTGCTGCTGCTGTGCGATCATTCTCGCGTAACCCAGAGGAGGAATCGATCTCCGACCAGACTCCCGACCAGGCGCCCGGATGGCGCTTCGCGTTCGTCCGCAATCAGGATGAGCGCATGGTGGCCGGCCTCAGCGCGGGGATCGCCGACGTTCTCGAGATCGAGGCCGTGTACGTCAGGGCAGCCTTCGTGTCGCTCGCTTTTGCTGGAGGCATCGGGATACTGCTGTACGCCGTCTTGTGGGTGATGTCGCTCGATGAGATATCGCCCGAACGGCTGGCCGCGCTGAAGGACCGTTTCGCCGCTCAACTGCCCCGCCAGCGACTAGCCCTCTGGGTGCTGTTCGGTGGAGTGTTCTTGATGCTGCGGAGTTTGGGGATCTGGTTCGGCGACTCCTTGGCGTGGTCGGCGACCTTCATTTCTTTCGGGTTTGCTCTGAGTTGGTCGCGCGTCGATCCGTCACGTCGGAGTCGCTGGGCGACACAGACGTTCACGGGTGAGGGCGGGAACTGGAGATCTGTCGCGTTGAGGATCCTGGCCGGTGGCGTGTTCATGACCGGAGGTTTGGCCATCTACCTCAACTCCGTTGATGCCAACGCTCTCGTTGGCAACGTTGCGCTGGCGGTGGGAATGACGATTGCCGGAATCCTGCTCGTTTTCGGACCCTGGGTCTGGCGGCTGGTGGGACAAGTCGGCGCCGAGCGCAGCGAGCGAATTCGGTCCGATGAACGGGCCGAAATGGCGGCTCACCTCCACGATTCGGTGTTGCAGACTCTTGCTCTCATGCAGCGGACCGATGATCCGAAATCGATGTCGATGCTGGCCCGTCAGCAGGAACGTGAGTTGCGCGGCTGGCTCTACGGCCCCGAGCCTTCTCCGGATGGAGAAACGATGAGATCGGCACTAGAAAGTGCGGCAGCGCGACTCGAGTCTGCTCATCAAATCCCGATCGATGTCGTGATCGTTGGCGACGCTCCGATGGATGATGCCGTCCGGGCGTTGGTGGCTGCGGCCGGCGAAGCCATTACGAATGCAGCGCGTCACTCGGGTGCGAACCTGATTTCGGTGTTCGCCGAAGCTGACGACGCTATCGCAGATGTCTTCGTCTCTGATCAGGGTAAGGGATTCATCCTTGACGGCGCCGATCCGGACCGAAAAGGGATTTCGGAATCGATCATCGGCCGTATGGAGCGGGCCGGAGGTGAGGCAACCATTACCAGCGAGCCGGGGGAAGGAACCGAAGTGCACATGTCTGTGAGGCGAACATGATCGATGTATTCCTGGTGGACGACCATCAACTCTTCCTGTCGGGGGTGAGGGCCGAGTTGAGTGAGGTGTTCACACTGGCCGGCGTGTCATCGGACGTGGACGACGCAGTCGAGAAGATCCGGGCGACGGCTCCAGACGTCGTTTTGGTGGACGTTCATATGCCCGGCGGTGGGGGCCTGGCTGTGGTCGGTGCCGTCCTGGAGACACACCCTGAGACGAAGTTCCTGGCGTTGTCGGTCTCGGACGCGGCAGAGGACGTAATCGCCATGATTCGCGCCGGAGCGCGCGGATACGTCACGAAGTCGATCGCGCCTGCGGAGCTGGCCGATGCCATCCGCAGAGTGAATGACGGCGATGCCGTGTTCTCGCCACGCCTGGCCGGTTTCGTTCTCGATGCTTTCGCAGATACGGTTCCCACCATTGTCGATCCCGAACTGGACCAGTTGACGTCGCGTGAACGCGAGGTGCTGCGCTTGATCGCTCGCGGTTATGCGTACAAGCAGGTTGCCTCGAAGTTGTCGATCTCCGTCAAGACGGTGGAGTCGCACGTCTCGGCAGTCCTCCGCAAACTGCAGCTGTCAAGCCGCTACGAACTGGCTCGCTGGGCAAGCGACAGAAGGATTGTGTAGCCAGCGCTCGCAGTCGCGTTTCTCCCCCGACGTCCCAGTCGGGGGAGATGCAGAGTCTTCGAGGCAGAGGGGGCATACCTCGGCTCGCCGTCCGCAACCCTACGACAACGCCTCTTGCGTCCCCTCATAGACCGCCCGTAGGAAGGTGAAAAGCAGGTCGGATCCGCCTTCGATCAATGCGGCATACGGCAGGAACCCGCCGGACCAACTTTCCCCGTGCCACGACGCGCCCGGCGGCAGTTCGATCGTTCTAAACGACTCGTCGAACGGCCACGGGTTGGCATAGAAATAGGGCTGCGGTTCGCCTTCGTCTCCCGGACTGAATCCGAACCCGATCTGCTTGCTGTACTCCTTCGGGCCGTCTTCTTCCTCGTATACCTCGACCCCCTGGCTGAACCATTCAAAGGACACATCGAAGTGGTGTGGCCACAGCTGAACCGGGCCCAGGTCACCCGTGAGACCGTCCCGGAACTCGCCGATTGCGTCCCGAACCGCCTTGAGGGTGATGTGGTAGTTGGCCGCTTCCGAGGGTGTAAACCCCTTGACGGCTACGACATCCCACCTCTTCGGATCGATGTCGAAGTCGCCCCCGAGTCTGTCCATCGTCTGGCGACCCACGACCGCGGCCGGGCCACCCAGGGCCACCTCCAGAGGACCGTGGACGCCGGTACCTGTAATCAACCCGGCGGCCGGATCCAGGATAAGATGGCCGGTACTCCCGTCGCCGAGCGGGAAGGCTCCGGTTTCAAGGCCGGCCTCGCCGATCTCGAGTGAGGCATGCCACCAGCGGGGGTGAGGCTCGCTTCGGGCAGCCCGGATGGTTCCGAGGATGCGGCTGTAGGCATGCAGAGCGGACACCGAGTCGGAGGCGGCAGGCAGAGTTGAGAGATTCACGAATGGCTCCGTGGGTTGTGGGTTCGAAGCCTTCAACGTGCCACGGCGCAGCAGCATTCCTGTCTTTCGCCCGTTCGACTGTGGATACACTCGCCGATGATGAAACCAGCCGAACCCGTCGATCCTGTGGACGCCTCAACCGTCATGGTGCTGCGCGATGGTGCCGATGGCGTTGAAGTGCTGATGCTCGAACGACATCTCGACTCCGACTTTGTCGGGGGCGCATACGTCTTTCCCGGCGGGAAACTCGACGTCGGCGACCACCTCGACGGCTCCCTCTGGGAGGGGATTGATCCCGCCACAGAAGCCGCCCGGATGGGCGTTGATGCCCGCCTTTGCCTCGGCTTGTACGTTGCGGCCGTACGGGAGACTTTCGAAGAAGGAGGGCTCCTGTTTGCCAGGCGAGAAGGCAAGAGAGTGTCGGCGGAGGACCTGGCAACCGCCTCTTTCGCACAGGCGAGGGAGCGCCTCAACTCCCGGGAGACCCGCTGGGACTGGACGGAGTGGCTCATCGCCGAGCGGTTGGTCCTGGACCTGGGTGCGCTGGTCTGGTGGTCGTGGTGGGTGACACCCCAAGGCGTGCACCGGCGTTTCGACACCCGGTTCTTCGTCGCCGTTGCACCCGAGGGCCAGCAAGCCGGCCACGACGACGTTGAGACCGTGCACTCAGTGTGGACCACCCCGGCCCGAGCGTTGACCGCGGCTGCGGAGGGACGGGCCATGGTCATCCTTCCCACTCGAAAGAACCTCGAACAGCTCGGCTCCCATCGAACGGCAAGTCAAGCCGTCGAATGGGCTACCGGGCAGACTCCGCCGAGGATAGAACCGGAAATCGCAACAGAAGCCGGACGGGTCATCGTGAAGCACGAGTCGTTCGGAGCGACTGAAGACATGTAGCGCTGGTCGCGAGTTGCTAGTCGCGGGTCGCGAGTTCTTCTGCGAAACTCGGTGCATGCGTGCGATGCGCCTTGCCCGGCCGGCTCTCATCGAGAGTGATCCTCTCGAACTCATGGAAGTCGCCGACCTGCGACCCGCTCCGCTCGAGCTGACCATCCAGATCAAGGCTTGCGGGGTGTGCCGCACCGACCTGCAGATCGCTGAGGGTGACCTCCCGGCTAGGCGACTGCCAATCATTCCCGGTCATCAGGCAGTCGGGCGGGTCGTGGCGGTGGGTGCAGGCGTTGACGGCTGGGCGGTGGGTGATCGGGCCGGGGTGGGGTGGATGGCAGGTGTGTGTGGGGATTGTTCTTTCTGTGCAAGCGGCCGAGAGAACCTCTGCACGTTTGCCCGCTTCACGGGTTGGGATCGTGACGGTGGGTTTGCCGAACAGATCAACGTGCGGGCGGACTTCGCGTTCCGGCTTCCCGAAGGATTGTCCGACATGGATCTCGCCCCGCTGTTGTGCGGCGGCGTCATCGGCTACCGCTCGCTGCATATTTCAGGCATCCAGCCGGGCGGTCGCCTGGGGCTCTTCGGCTTTGGTGCCTCGGCGTCCCTGGCCATCCAGGTGGCCACGTATTGGAACTGCGACGTGTTTGTCTTCACACGTTCGGAATCCGAAAAGCGGCGTGCCATCGATCTAGGGGCTGTCTGGGCGGGCGGCTACGGCGACGACCCGGGCGAGGCGCTCGATGCGGCGGTGACATTCGCACCGGTCGGTTCTGTCGTTGTGTCTGCGCTGCAAACGCTGGATCGCGGAGCCACGGTGGCGATCAATGCCATTCACCTGGATGGAATGCCTGCCTTCGACTACGACGATCTGTGGCTGGAACGCCAGATTCGCAGCGTCGCCAACTTCACTCGCCGTGACGTTGTGGAGTTCCTCGAACTGGCTGCGAAGATCCCGATTCGAACATCCTGGGAAACCTTCCCGCTCCATCTGGCAAACGAAGCGCTGGCTGCACTCAACTCCGGAACAGTTTCGGGTGCGGCCGTGCTGGTCGTGGGGTAGGGAAGCGCCCACCCGTCGAGTCCCACGATGAGTGAGACTAGTCACTCTGCGTGCGCTGCATTTGATTCCGCGGATATTTGGCGAGATACCGATGAGTCCACAACGGAGCTACCGACGGGTAGGGACACGGACGGCCGGGAGTCTTCATGCAAATCGCCAATCCTGGAAACGTCGATCGGTATCGGATCGCAACGGCGATGTTGGCTTCGGCGATCGCGATTGCGGTGCTTTTCATGCCTCAGTCCGAGGCTCCGGCTCAGGAATCGCAGCGGTTCATCGTTCAAGAGACCGAACTGTCTTGGGATGGGCCCGAGCGGTTCGTCGAAGACCATTCCGGCACGGTGGTCGCAGATCTCGGCGTGATCGGTGGCTTCGTGGCGGACATGCCGGCGAACCGGGCTGCCTTGCTGGCACTGAGCTGGGACTAGGACAAAGGAACGTATGACTTCCACCACCGTCCCGGACCTGAAGAAGGCTGTTCCGCGGCCGACCGGAAGCAGAGTTTGCTCGCGAAAGCGTGATATGAAACCGGCACAATCGAGTGGACCCAGCAGGGCTCGAGGGGCCCGAAGATCAGGATCCGTCTGGATGCTGACGATTCCGCTGATGGCGATCAGCCTGGAGATTGTCTGGTTAGTTGCACCGTTCGATCGGCTGGGCGGGCCCGTCGAGGTGACGTTCTGGATGCTTGCTCCCGCCTTTGCGCTCGGCGAGATTGCGGTCGTGCACCTGCGGTTCCGCAAGAACGCCCATTCATTTTCGATGAGTGAGGTGCCGCTGATCGTTGGCCTCTTCTCGGCACTGCCGCTCACCCTCATCGCCGCCCAGGCGATCGGAAGCTTTCTGGCATTCACGTTGCATCGGAAGCAGTCGGCCGTCCGTGTGGCCTTCAACGTCGCGCAGGGAATCGTCGTCACCTCGACGACGATCGGTATCTTCCGCTTGGTGGGCGCCGGGGAGAGCGCCCTCGGATATCTCGAGTGGCTGGCGGCGCTCATTGCGGTTGTGATCGGCGTGTCGATCGCCAACGTTCTCGTGCACATCGCTATCCGCATGTCCGGAAGCCGCAATACGCTCAAGGAAATCGGTGAGGTTCTGGCCTTCACGTTGATGGGCTCGATCGTCAACACGTTCCTAGGCCTGATCTTCGTGATGATCCTCTGGTCGAATCCGACTGCCTTCTGGCTGGCGGCCGCCCCACCGGCCGTTCTCTACGTGGCATACCGAGCGTACATCTCGCAACGATTGGAACGGGCCCGCCTCCAGTCACTCTACGAAGCGAGCGCGCGTCTCCACGGCGCTCCTCAGATCGATAAGGCGGCTGAGATCGCATGTCATGAAGCCATTTCTATGCTCGACGCGGAACGGGCCGAGATCGTCCTCTTCTCTGAGGTGGGCAGCCGCCTCGCCTACCGAACCGTCGTGACGTCGGACGGCACGGAAGTGAGGATGTTCCCGGTGATCATGACGGAGATCGAGCGTGAGGTCGCCGGGGCGATGGCCGAGACGGCGGCCCAGGTGCTCGGCGCCTCCGCGATGAGGGGAATCGCCGACGATGTTGAGATCAAGGATGCCGTCTCGGCGCCGTTGATAGGCTCGTCCGGGCCACTCGGCTACTTGCTCGTCGCCAACCGCCTCGACGACGTTTCGACCTTTGTATCCGCAGACGCCAAGCTGCTGGCCACTCTCGCCGGCCACATCACCGTTTCCCTCGAGAACGGGCGACTCGAGGACTCGCTTGCAGAACTCACGCGGCTCAAGGAGCAACTCGAGCAAGAGGTCAAGTCCAAGGACGAGTTCGTGGCGTCGGTGAGCCACGAACTGCGGACGCCGCTGACCGGCATCGTTGGCCTCTCGCATGAACTCGTCGCCAATCGGGAGTTCTTTGGCGATGAGGAGGTCAACGAGATCCTCATGATGATCTCGGAGCAGAGCTCGGAACTGGCCAACATCGTCGAGGATCTACTCGTCGGCGCCCGGGCAGACTCCGGGACGTTGGTGATCAAGCCGGAAACGATCGACATTCGCAAAGAGATCCAGACCGTCGTGTCGGGGCATGCATTGCTGGGGGCAGAAGGACACGTCGATGTGCCTGTATCGATCGGCGTGAATGCCGCCAGGGCGGATGGATTGCGGTTCCGCCAGATCGTCCGCAATCTGCTCACCAACGCCGCTCGCTACGGCGGAGACAATGTACGGATCGAGGTGTACCGCGCCGCCGGCCGGGTCGTCGTGGCTGTGAAGGATGATGGCAAGGGTGTTCCCGTCGGGCAGGAAATGTCGATCTTCGAGGCCTACCAGCGTGCACACAATGCGGTAGGTCAGCCGGCCTCTGTTGGACTGGGCCTCTCGGTGGCTCGCAAACTCGCCCGGCTCATGGGCGGCGACCTTCGCTACCACCGGATCAACGAGACCACCGCGTTCGAGTTGTCGCTGCCGCTGGCGTCCCAGCATGCGGTAGTGCGGCTCGACCAGGAAGACGTTGTCAGCGTCGGGAGGTTCTAGGTTGTGAGTTCTAGGTTCTTACGCGTCAGGCACTTGTTGGAGGCCCGACGAGGTAGAACCCATAACCTATGACCTATAACCTCTTCTCTAGCGCACCTCTTTGTCGGCGAGTGCTCGCGCGATCGCCATCTCTCGGCTGAATTTCTTCCAGTCGGATTGCTTTGTCGACATCGTCACATCGGAGATGATGAGCAATATGCCGAGCCCGATCAGAACGATCCAGGACCAGACCGGGGCTTCCATACCCCAGGCGGCGCCGAGCAACAAGAACGGGAGAGCCTTCGTCACCAATGCTCCGGATGCGTGCATCCATGCTCTTCGGCGAGCCGGAACCCTGAGGTAGGTGGCGTAGTCGGTCTTCACTCCCGGCTGCGGGCGGCTGAGTCCTGCGATGAACCAGTGCGTGAACCTCATGCCCATGGCTCGACCCACCAAGAGGTGGCCGAGACCGTGTGTTGTGACCAGCAACGCGCCGGTTCCGGCCAGGAGCAGGACAGCGTTCAATGGCTCGTCGACGTAATAGCCGGCCGCGATGATGACCAGGCCTGCCACCGTGCCGAACCACAAGAGCGCCTCTCCCACCGCGATCGGAAAGCTGCGGAACACCCAGGCTTCGAAAGCGCGCCGGTCGATCCGCCCCACCTGGTCGGCATAGCGGTCAACGAGCGTGGGATCCCGTTTGATGCGTCCGACTGCCTTCCAGAAGCCCTCCGCGCCAAGATCGATCGAATCACCAGACTCGAGCTGCCGCTCACACCTCGCTAGAACCGCATCGATATCGAACTCGGTCACGTCCATCACCTCCGGATCTGTATTAGAGAAGCTAGCTTGGCTTTCATGGAAATCGTTCGACCGGACAACCTGGTGGGCGCCCTCGACGCACTCGCATCACACCCGGACGCGTTGGTTCTCGCCGGTGGCACCGACGCCATGGTGCTGGTCAACGCAGGAATCCTGCGACCTGAGTACGTCATCTCGCTCAGACACGTCGAAGAGCTCAAGGCATGGAACGCCGGATTCATCGGCGCAGGTGTCACCTACTCGCGCCTCGAGGAGAGCGATATTGTGGCCCTTGCCGAACTGTCGCGTACCGTAGGTTCACCCCAGATCCGGGCTGCCGGCACGTTGGGCGGCAACCTCGGCACTGCCAGTCCGGCCGGTGACGCTCTGCCGTTCCTGGCGGCGGTCGACGCGACCGTCGAACTCGTATCGAAGCAGGGCGCCCGAACTTTGGCCTGGGACGAGTTCCTCATCGGTCCGAAGCAAAGCGCCCTCGGGCCCGACGAGATCATCCTGGGTGCCCGGCTTCCCGACGAGATGCCGGGGAAAACGGCCTTTGCCAAGATCGGCGTCCGGCAGGCGATGGTCATCTCGATCGCATCGGTATGTGTGACCCGCAACGAGGCGGGAGCAACAACTGTGGCACTCGGTGCAGTCGGTCCCACGGTTCTTCGTGCCCGGCGGGCCGAGATGATGATGTCCGCCGAGAGAGCTCCCGATGAGGCCGCGATGGATGAATTCCAGCGACTTGTCTCCGAGGAATCTCGACCCATCACCGACCATCGATCGACTGCGGAGTATCGCAAGATGGCCGTCGGTGTACTGGCTCGCCGTGCGCTCGAGAGGTGCCTTGTATGAACATCCGGTTGATCGTCAATGGTGGAACAACCAACGTCGAGGTGACCACGCCGGCCAGTTTGCTGCATGTGTTGCGAGAGGAACTCGGGCTGATGGGCACCAAAGACGCCTGCGAACAGGGGGAGTGCGGCTCGTGTTCCGTGCTGCTGGATGGTGATCTCGTGTGCTCGTGTCTGGTCATGGCCGCCGACGCCGACGGCCTCGAAGTGACCACAGTCGAAGGCATCGGTTCCGACGGCGACCTCCACCCGCTCCAACGGGCGTTCGTCGAGCATGGCGCAGTCCAATGCGGTTTCTGTACCCCCGGTTTCATCGTCGCCGGAGTGCATCTGCTCGACCGGAATCCGGTGCCGACCTCCGGCGAGCTCCGGGAAGCCCTGTCGGGCAACCTGTGCCGGTGCACGGGATATGGAGGCATCGAACGTGCCGTCCAGAGCCTTGTGGAGGGAACATGACGACTCGCGCCGGTACCGACCTGGAGGTGAAGTTTGGGGTCGGTGAGTCTGTACCGCGCCCCGACGGGATTCCGAAAGTCACCGGGCATTTCGCCTACGCCTCTGACCTGCATGCTGAGGACATGCTGTGGGGGGCGACGCTTCGTGCTCCTCATGCGCACGCCAGGATCACCAGCCTCGATGTGTCGTCTGCCGTGGCCATGCCGGGCGTCCACGCAGTCCTGACGTACGATGACCTTCCCGCCGAGCGATTTCAGGGTCAGATCGTCACCGATCAACCGGTGCTGGCCGACGGCGCCATTCGGTACTGGGGTGAAGTCGTGGCGATTGTTGCTGCCGACGACCCGACAATCGCCAGGACCGCCGCCGACGCCATCGAAGTCGAGTACGAAAACCTGGACCCCTTGACCGACGTTGACGAAGCTCTGGTCGCCGGTGAGGTGCTGCGAAAGGCGGTGGCATATCGGGGGGTCCGGGATGTGCAGGGTGCTGTGGTCGTGGAGGCCACCTACGAGACGGCCACCCAGGACCAGGCACCGCTCGGGAACGAAGCCGGCATCGCCATACCCGATGGGGCGGGAGGCATCGACGTATATGGACCGACGCAATGGACGCACGTCGACCACGAACAGATCGTTGCGTGTCTCGGCCTGCGCCCGGAAGAAGTCCGCGTTCACCCGACCGGCCTCGGTGGTGCGTTCGGCGCCCGGGAAGATCTCAGCCTTCAAACGCATCTCTGTTTGCTGGCACTCCAGACCGGGCGACCCGTCCGCATGGTGTTCGGCCGGGCGGAGAGTTTCGCCGCCCATGTGAAGCGGCACGCGGCGAGGATGTACTACCGCCACGAAGCAGACCGCGACGGCAACCTGGTTCGAGTGGAAGCGAAACTGCTCCTCGATGGAGGCGCCTACTCGATGACCAGCCCGGCGGTGATAGCAAACGCGGTCGGATTCGCCGTCGGCCCGTACCGCTGTCCGAACGTGTTCATTGATGGATACGCCCTTCGTACCAACAACCCTCCGGCCGGTGCGATGCGCGGATTCGGGGCCGTACAGACGGGCTTCGCCGTCGAATCTCAGATGGACCGCCTCGCCGGGGAACTCGGGATGGACCCGCTCGAACTGCGGCTACTCAACTCCATCGGTCCGGGAGATGTGCTGGCCACCACCGGTCAGGTGATAACCGAGCCACTTCCGACCCGTGAGGTGATCGAATCGGTTCGAGCCATGCCGCTCCCCGATGACTCGATCCCCTCCGATGTGCGTGAACTCCCTGGAGGTACCGGTCTGACGACGCCATCTTCGGTGGTGGTACGAGGCGTCGGCTATGCGGTGGGCTTCAAGAATCTGGCGTTTTCTGAGGGCTTCGACGATTTTGCCGAGGCCCGACTCACGTTGACTCCGGTCGGCATCGACATCCACACCGCAGCCATCGAGGTCGGCCAGGGCATGGTGACGGTGCTCGAGCAGATAACCCGAACGGTGACGGGAGTGGAGTCGGTGCGGGTCGTCTTCGATCACACATCACAGATCGGCTCCGCCGGGTCCACGTCGGCCTCCCGGCAGACTCAGATGGCTGGAGGAGCCGTCATGCGGGCGGCCGAACAACTCCGAACCGAGATCCTCGAGCACTACGGCGCCGAGGCACTCTCCAACGATGGCGTTTGGCGCAACGGTGAACTCGTAGTCTCGCTGGTGGAGGCATGCCGCGCGCGAGAGTTCTCTGCTCACGTCCGCCACAGGCATCAGCAGACCGATGAACCCGATGAGAACGGACAGGGCAACCTCCATGTTGACTTCGCCGTGTCCGCCCACCGGGCGGTCGTCGACGTGGATCCGGTGCTGGGTCTGGTCAAGGTCGTGAAGATCGATACGGCTCAGGACGTGGGTTTCGCCCTCAACCCGATGTCGGTGATCGGACAAATCGAAGGCGGCACGATGCAAGGCATCGGGCTGGCCATCATGGAGGAACTCGTCGTCGATCATGGCGTCGTCCTCAACGCCAGCTTCACCGACTACCTGTTGCCGACGTTCCTGGACGCGCCACCGGTTGAGGCCGTCCTCATCGAACAGCCGTCTAGCTGGGGGCCTTTCGGTGCCAAGGGCTTCGCCGAGCTACCGACCATCAGTTCCACCCCGGCCGTGGTTGCCGCGATACGGGCGGCCACCGGCAAAGCGCTGACGAGGGTGCCGGTCCGGCCGGAAGACATTGCATTCTGAGTCGCGGGTCGCGGGTCGCGGAACCCTACCCGTCGTTCACGATTCGTCTGGATGCAGTGTTGTGGCGCCCGATAGCCGGCTCTAATTCCAGGGTCGTCAGACGCCCGCCATCGACGATTCTCCGGCCGTGCACGAAGGAGAAGTCAACCGTCTGAGGCTGGCAAAGCACGAGGGCGGCGACGGGATCGTGGAGGGACCCTGCGTAGCCCAATCGACTCAGATCAAAGGCGATCACGTCTGCCGCCTTGCCGGTCTCCAGCTCGCCGATGTCGTCACGGCCCAGTACCGCCGCTCCACCCTTCGTCGCCATCTCGAGGGCACTCCGCGCAGGCAGAAGCGGCCCTCCTCCGAGGGTCGGAGAAGCTGCCAGGCGACTCAGAAGCAATGCCTGGCGCGCCTCGGCCAGTAGGTGTGATCCGTCATTCGATGCCGAACCATCGACACCGAGCCCGATGCGCACGCCTGCCTCTAGATAGGACCGGGCAGGGGCGATACCGGATGCGAGCCGCATATTGGAGCTCGGGCAGTGGGCAACTCCGGTTCCAGTTGAAGCCATCCACTCGACACCGGGTCGGTCGATATGCACCCCATGGGCGAACCACACATCTGTGCCTACCCACCCAACGCTCTCCGCGTATGCCAGCGGCGGCAAACCGAA
The DNA here is from genome assembly GCA_029210695.1 of Acidimicrobiia bacterium. Taxonomy (NCBI): domain Bacteria; kingdom Bacillati; phylum Actinomycetota; class Acidimicrobiia; species Acidimicrobiia bacterium. The sequence goes on along the minus strand of JARGFH010000011.1, from coordinate 23,088 downwards.
CGCGGTCAGGCAGAACTGCTCCTCGTCGACCGTCTCTGCCAGGTGTGTGTGCAGGTGCACCCCGTATTGACGGGCCAGGTCGGCCGACTCCCGCATCCCGGCGGTTGTGACCGAGAACGGCGAGCAGGGAGCCACCACGATGCGCACCATCGAGCCGGGAGCCGGATCGTGGTAGGTCTCGATCAACCGCCGGGTGTCTGTGAGGATGGCGTCCTCGGTTTCAACAACAGAATCGGGTGGAAGCCCGCCCTTGCTCTCTCCCAGACTCATCGAGCCGCGTGAGGCATGGAGGCGGATACCGACAGTTTCCGCAGCTTCGATCTCATCGTCGAGGCGGGCGTCGTTCGGGAACAAGTAGAGATGGTCGAAGGCGGTTGTGCACCCGGAGAGCGCCAACTCCGCAAGCCCTATCTGTGCAGACACGAAGATATCCGCGGCCGTCATGCGAGCCCAAATCGGATACAGAGTCTTCAGCCAGTCGAACAGGCCGGCATCCTGAGCAGCCGGTACTGCCCTGGTGAGTGTTTGATACAAGTGGTGATGGGTGTTGACCAGACCCGGGAGGACAACATGATGGCGGGCATCGAGAACCTCATCCGCTGTGGATGGGAGTTCGTCCGTCGGTCCGACAAGTTCAATCCACCCATCTCTGGCAAAGAGGCCGCCATCGGGGATCTCCCTGCGTTGTTCATCCATGGTCACCAGAACGGAAGCATTGCGAACGAGGAGCGTGCTCATGCTCTCGACGCTAGTGGCCGGTGGCGTCGCCCGCAGCGGCGACCGTAATCTGTGGACTACGACGCGGATAGTCTGTTGCCCATGAGGAGAAAGGGGCGTCGTGAGTGAGTTCGTGAGAGAACTGCCCAAGGCCGAGTTGCATCTTCACATCGAAGGGACTCTCGAGCCGTCGATGCTGCTTTCGTTGTCGGCGAGGAACCATGTGCCGCTCCGCTACTCGAGCGTTGACGAGATCGAGGAAGCGTTTCAATTCACGAACCTCCAGTCGTTTCTGGACGTCTACTACGAAGCGGCCAGGACCTTGCTCACCCGCCGGGACTTCTTCGATCTCACCTCCGCCTATCTCGAGCGGGCCGCGGCCGACGGCGTCGTGCACGCGGAGATCTTCTTCGATCCGCAAACCCACACCGAGCGGGGCGTGCCTCTGGATGCCGTCATCGGCGGGATTGCCGACGCGCTGGCGGCCGGCCGTGCCGAGCTCGGATTGTCTTCCGGCCTCATCCTGTGTTTCCTTCGTCACCTGCCTGCCGGACGGGCGATGGACACACTCGAAGCCGCACTGCCGTTCAGGGAGCAGCTGCTGGGTGTTGGGCTCGACTCTTCAGAAGTCGGCAATCCGCCCGGTGCTTTCGCCGGCGTTTTCGCGGCTGCCCGGGATGAGGGCCTCCGGCTCGTTGCCCACGCAGGCGAAGAGGGTCCCCCCGAGTACGTGTGGGAGGCGCTCGACGTGCTGGGAGCGGAGCGTATCGACCACGGCAATCGGGCACTCGAAGACCCTGAGCTGGTCGCACGTCTGGTTACAGAGCAGGTTCCACTCACCGTCTGTCCCTACTCGAACGTGAAGCTGGCGGTGGTGGATCGCCTCGAGGATCATCCCCTCAGGAGGATGATCGATCTCGGGCTCAATGTGTCGATCAATAGTGACGATCCGTCGTACTTCGGTGGCTACATCGGAGACAACTATGAAGGAACGAAGGCTGCGCTGCGATTCAGCGACGACGAGATGGCCGAAATTGCCCGCAACTCGCTCCTTGCGTCGTTTGTGCCGGACGACGAGAAGCAGGCACTGATCGCCGACCTCGATGAGTTCCTGAGCCATCGCCCCTGAGCATCAACAGTTGCTGCAAACACCTAAAGAACCTAGAGCTCAGAACCTAGAACTCCTTTTTGCCGACCAGCGCTTCAGCTCCGTTGGACCCTATGATCACCCTATGGCTCACGATTACGACGTCTTGATCATCGGGAGTGGGTTCGGCGGCAGTGTCTCCGCCATGCGCCTCACCGAGAAGGGCTACCGGGTCGGCGTGCTCGAGGCAGGGAAGCGATGGACCGCCGCCACGCTCCCGAAGACCAACTGGGACGCCCGGCGCTTCTACTGGTTCCCGAGACTCGGCTTGCGGGGTATTCAACGGATTTCTCTGCTCAAGGATGTGATGATTCTCTCCGGCGCAGGGGTCGGCGGGGGATCGCTGGTGTGGGCCAATGTCTGCTACCGCCCGCATGAAGCGTTCTATTCGGATCCCCAATGGGGCGCGGTTACGGATTGGAAAGACGAGCTGGCGCCGTTCTACGACCAGGCGGAGCGGATGCTTGGTGTCGAGGAAAACCCGACGGAAACCAACGCCGATCGAGTTATGAAAGAAGTGGCCGCCCACTTCGGAGTCGAGGATACGTTTCAGCCGACGCCGGTCGCCGTCTACTTCGGCGAGAAGAACGTCGAGGTGCCCGACCCGTATTTCGGTGGTGAGGGTCCCAGTCGCACCGGGTGCAAGCAGTGCGGTGGATGCATGGTCGGGTGTCGTTTTCACGCAAAGAACACACTCCCGAGCAACTACCTGTATATGGCCGAAGCACACGGGGCGGACATTCATCCGCAGCATCAAGTGACAAACGTTGTTCCGATAGAGGGCGGCGGATACCTGGTTTCGACTGAAAAGCCCGGTGCCTGGTTCAACAAGAGACCGAAGAAGTACACCGCCACCCATGTCGTGTTTTCTGCGGGAGCCCTTGGGACCTCGAAGTTGCTGCTCAGGTTGAAGGAGGGCTCGCTCCCTGGACTCTCCGACCGGCTTGGCTACCAGTTCCGGACCAACAGCGAGGCGATTCTGGGAGCATCTGCGTCCGACTCGATGGTCGACTATAGCGAGGGCGTGGCGATCACGTCCTCGATTCACCCGGAACCACACACACATGTCGAACCGGTGCGATATCCGGTTGGGAGCAACTCGATGGGTCTTCTGACCACGATTCTGGTTGATGGCGGAGGAAGGGTGCCGCGCTGGTTACGATTCCTGGGAGCCGCGGCCACCAGCCCTCTCAAGCTGATTCGGGCGATGAACCTGCGTCATTGGTCGGAGCGGACGGTGATCCTCCTGGTCATGCAAAGCCTGGACAACAGCCTGCGCCTCTTCCGAAAGAACGGCCGTTTCACGACAGCTCCGGACCAGGGTCGGCCGACTCCGACCTACATCCCCATCGCCAACGAAGCGGCGAGGGTGGCAGCCGAGGCGATGGGCGGAGAACCGGGCAGCAGCCTCAATGAAGCCCTATTAGACATACCTTTGACGGCTCACATCCTGGGCGGAGCGCCCGTTGGAGCGACGGCGGCGGAGGGTGTGATAGATCCCTACCACCGGGTGTTCGGTTATGAGGGCCTGCACGTCGTCGATGGAGCAGCTATCGGCGCCAACCTCGGCGTGAATCCATCCCTCTCGATTACCGCCATGGCGGAACGCGCAGTGGCGCTTTGGCCCAACAAGGGCGATGTCGACTCCCGGCCCGAACTCGGCCAACCTTACGAAAGGATCGAACCGGTTACGCCCGCCGCGCCGATCGTTCCCGGGTCGGCCGCAGGCGCCATTCGGTGGGCGGAGTCGGCTACTTGATGAAGCGGATCGTCACCGGGTACCGGTAGAACTCGCCGTTCGAAGCTTTCATGGTGCCCACGATCACCAGGACGAACCAGGCGATGGCAACGACCGGTAGCAGGATGAATCCGATCCGTACAAAGAGCAGCAAGAACGCCACGATCCCATACAGCAGGAACGAGAGGTTGAAGTTCACCGCCTCTTTCCCATGGGCATCGATCGTCGGTGACGAGTCCTTCTTCATCAACCAGACCACGAGTGGTCCGATAACCGGCGGGATACCGACCAATGAAACGAACGCCGAGATGTGGGCGGCGATCGTCCAGGTGCGCTCTTCGCTCGTCGGCATGGCGCCGGCTGCGAAGACGGCAGGGGCGTCCTGACCTGCCGGTGGCGGGGGAGGGATGAACGGGGGAGGTTCGGGGGTGGCGGTTGCGCCTTGCGGCGGGAGCGGGGGAAGTACCTCGGGTTGGGCGCCGTCATCTAGATCCGGGACCGCGACATCGGTCGGAACCGGCATGCCGCAGGCCAGGCAGAAGTCGTATCCCTCGGTGAGTTCGGCTTTGCAGTTCGTGCAGGTTGCCATGGCCTCTCTCGCTCCTCGTCGAATTCCTTGCACAATACACCGGCCGGGGATCAGGCATGGGGTATCGGGCGTCACGGAGCGGGCGGTCCTTGCCGGTTGCCTATTGCGTGTCCGTCCGTTGGCGTTATTCCCTTGACGGCGGCGCCCGTCTTCGATATGTTGACGGGACGTACAGGAAGCAGAGTTTGATGAACACCTGGTCGTTCCACAACGCAATGAAGCTGCTCGGAGGCATTCCGACGGTTTCGGACGCGCGCGGGCGGCCACTCGTTCTCTGATGTAGGACCATTCCAACTTCAACGAGCAAGACCGTCGGGCACCAAGCAGGCGGTTTTTTCTTTTGGAAGGAAGCATCAAGATGAACGAGATTTACGAACGAGGGTTATGCGTCGATGGGGGACAACAGGATCTGTTCTTCAGCGAGCGGCCGGACGAATTGAATGCGGCACAAGCCATATGCTTCCGATGTACGGTGCGCATCGAGTGCTTAGAAGCCGCCCTGGAAAACAACGAGGACTGGGGCGTCTGGGGCGGCGTCATCTTCTGGGACGGTGAGCCGTTCTATCGGAAGCGGACCAGAGGACGGCCCCGCAAAGCCGATGTCGAGCTGCCACTCGAAGCGACTCGAAACGATTTGTGGGAGCTGGTCCGGCCCGCATGATCCTCTCGACCAATCGGTCCGGACGCCCGGCGCCCGGACCGACCCGCGTTCGGGTCAGCGAGCGAGCAGGTGGCGGAGGCTGCCGGGAGCGGAGGGATGGCGCAGCTTGGCGAGCGCCTTCGCCTCGATCTGGCGGATTCGCTCACGGGTGAGTCCGAAGTGCTTGCCGACTTCGTCGAGAGTCTGGGGGATCCCGGAGTCCAGTCCGTAGCGCATCGAAAGAACGGTGCGCTCGCGGTCGTTCAGCTTCCCCAACACTCGCTCGAGATCGGCGCGACCAAACCCGGCCGCTACCAGGTCGAAGGGAGTGGTTGCGTCGAGATCTTCAATGAAGTCACCCAGCACTGCGTCGTCCTCGCCGACCGGCTCAAAAAGGGAGACAGGTTCGGGAGCGACTTTCTGTGCCTCGCGCACCCGGTCGGGGGTCAGGCCCGACTCCTCGGCGATCTCCTCGGCGGTGGGAATTCGGCCCAGCATCTTGAACAGGTGATTCTCCGTGGTACGCACCTGGCCGATCGTGTCCATCATGTGCACCGGCACCCTGATGGTTCTGCCCTTGTCGGCGATCGCCCGTGTGATGGCCTGGCGGATCCACCAGGTTGCGTAGGTCGAGAACTTGAAGCCCTTGCGGTACTCGAATTTCTCCACTGCGCGGATCAAGCCCAGGTTTCCTTCCTGGATGAGGTCGAGAAACGGCAGATCGGTCTTGGCGTATCGCTTGGCAATCGAAACGACGAGGCGCAGGTTGGAGTTGATGAACTGACGTCTGGCCTCCACTCCCCGTTTGGCGAGGATCTGGAGTTTTGCTCGCTCCGTCGCGTTCAGTTCGGGTTGCAGAAGGGCATCGGTGGCTCGGTTCCCACGCTCGATCCGCTTGGCCAGATCGACTTCATCATCGGCGCTGAGCAGCTGGTATTTGCCGATCTCGTCGAGGTATTGCCGGACGGCATCCTCGCGGGCGTCGGTTTCGGATGTCTTCCGTCGTGAGGTGGGTTGAGCCATTGGCGCGGATGGTAGAGGCATGGGACGACGGAATAGGGGATCTCCGGGTGGAGGGTTGGCAGTCGATCAGTTCGGCATGGATGGAAGCCGGTAGGCGAAGCGGCGGCGGCTGAGAAGCAGTGCCCGCCGGAGCGAGTCTCCTGGGGTTAACAAGCCATACCGGTGCCGTCGGATCTGAAGGTGGTTCATGTTGCGCCTCCACCTATGTGACGTCATGGAGACGTCGCGAGTTCCCCGCCGTGCCGGATTCAATGGGCGAGCTGTCGGTACCAACTCCACGATTCTCCTGAGTCGGGCCGTCAGATAATCCTTCTGAAGTCTGGGGTGGCTGCTAGGTTGCGTAGGTCTGAGAGGGGACAACAACATATGGTGTTCCGACGCCGCGGCCGAGGTCTTGCCCGTGCTCAAGCGATCAGCCGGGAGGTTGCCCCCCTACCGTCAGGGGAATCGCCTTGCGAGCAAGCCGGCGTATTGTCTCGACTCACCCGCTCCGAAGAGGCGACCGCGCTGGTGGAGTACGGACTGATGATCGGCTTGATCGCACTCGTCGGCGTGGTATCACTGGCGATGTTTGGGGATGCCCTCATAGTGCTCTTCTCGGAAATCGGAGTCGGGAACGGCAGCGTATGGCGAGGTTCTATCCACTAGCGTCGCCTGCGTACATCGCCTCGCACGCCGCACCCGCCAATGCGACCCCACGCCGGGAATCGTTCTCGACGCCAGTTCCCGGGGGCGAACAAGCCATACCGGTGCCGTCGGATCTGAAGGTGGTTGATGTTGTGCCTCCACCCATGTGACGTCACGGGGACCATTGAGTCCTCCTCGCAGGCAGCCCCGACTTCGCCAACGAGCAGATAGAACCCGTGGCATTTCCCGGGGGGCACCACGCATCTCCGACGATTCATGGCTCGTATCAGCGCTGCGATTCAGGGGTGTTGGAGTGGTTGCGGGCGCAACTGGCTGATGCACCGTCCGTACTCGTCCCCCGCTACAAGGGGCTTTCGGCTCTTGTGCCTGAAGGGCGCATTGTCGACTCTGTGTTCAGAGTTGGGACGAAGGCGGTTTAGATGCAATCCACGCTGATCATTGCCGGAGTCGCATTTGGGGGAGCGGCAATAGTCGGTGGCGGTCTCGTTGCTTTCAAAGTCGAGATCCCACTGGTTGATTCGCTTCCTCGCCAGATCCTGCTCGGAGTGTTTGGAGCTGTCCTTCTCATCGCCGGATTCGTGACTGACCGCGGTGGTGAAGAGAACAATGAGCCGATTGCGAGTGACACAACCGTCGATTCGCCGGCGGTGACTTCGACAGCCCTCGGTGCCCCGACGACAAAGGTAGAACCATCAACCACCGTCACCAGGGCACCGACCACCGTTCCCGGGGAACCAGAGTTGGAGTGGATGCTGATAATCGATGGAGGGGGCAGGCTCGGGGTGACCGTGCCTGGTGACTGGTCGGTCGAAGTAACTGAAGACACCATATGGGCTTCGCCAGAGATCGAGGAGTGGATGTCGGCAACGATTGGAGAAGGGCCGGCGAACCATGACGGCTACTACCTTCATCGAGTGATGCAGCCGGTGACGGGTAGCTTCGAAGAGATCGCCGAGATGTACCTGGATGAGATGCCGGTTCCCACTCAGTGCGCCTTTGCCTACGGGGATGTCGAGAGGCCGGGGTCCGGGTATTTCACATACCGCGTGTATGAATGCACTCCCGGCGGATCTTTCGTGAACGAGGTGGAAATCGGCATTACCCCGCCGTGGGTGACATTCGAGTCTTCTCGCTATCTCGATGATGCCACTCGAGAAGACATCTTCACTCTGATTTGGCAGTCGTTCCGTTCCTACTGACCGCCCGGTTAGGTCGAAGGCAGCTCGACCGGGATGAGGGTTGGTCGGCGAGACACATCCCGCATTCAGCATGATCCGAGTTGAGTCCTTCAACCACCAAGGCCGGGACGCTGTCGAGAGGGTTGGCGGGATTCGGGCTTCCGCTGCTTTCAGGAGAGGGAGCGGACCCCTATCATCCTTCCTCAACCGGACGCTTAGCTCAGTTGGGAGAGCGCCTGCCTTACAAGCAGGAGGTCGGCGGTTCGAGCCCGTCAGCGTCCACGCGGACCGGCCCTTCGGGCCGGTCCGTTCGAGTTTCACCCTTCGGGCGAAACTCGGCTCGCCTTGTGGGGCCGGTCCGTTCGAGATTTCACCCTTCGGGCGAAACTCGGCTCGCCTTGTGGGGCCGGTCCGTTCGAGATTTCACCCTTCGGGCGAAACTCGGCTCGCCTTGTGGGGCCGGTCCGTTCGGGACTTCACCCTTCGGGCGAAACTCGGCTCGCCTTGTGGGGCCGGTCCGTTCGGGATTTCACCCTTCGGGCGAAACTCGGCTCGCCTTGTGGGGCCGGTCCGTTCGGGATTTCACCCTTCGGCCACCTTTCGCGCGGAGCCAATTGCCAATTGCCAATTGCCCGGCTCCCACGGCCCACGGCCCACGGCCCACGGCCTACCGCCTATCGCCACGGCTCAACCCATTAGCCTTCACACCATGCCTTCCGTGCTGTTGCTTCATTGGGACTGGTCCGAGGTCATCGACCTGGCCACCGAACTTCAACACGAGGGCTGGGACGTGATCACAGAATCCGACGACGGTGTCCGGGCTGTACAGACGGCGCTCGACCACCCTCCGATCGCAGTCGCTATTTCATTGCGGGTGGCGCCCAAACACGGAAGAGATGTCGCCCTTGCGCTCGGCGAGCAAACGGGCGGACGTGGAATTCCGGTTGTGTTCTTCGACGGTGACGAGCGAGCTCGAAAGACGGTCAACAAGGCGGTTGATGGCGCCACGATCGTGGCCTGGGCCGAGCTCCCGGCCGCCCTGGCACGGTTGGCCGCCGGACGGCCGGAGTAGGTTCAAAGAGTGGACAGCACGGGCGCAATGATCATGGCCTTCGTCGTGGCGGCAGGCCTCGGCGCCGTGGTCGGACTCGAACGGCAGACGTCGCACCGGAGTGATCCCGACGACTATGCCGGTGCTCGTACGTTCGCCCTCTACGCCGCGCTAGGGGCGCTTGGTGGATTCGCGGCCGACGAGTACGGCCCCCTTGCCTGGCTGTTCTGGGCCTCGGCGGCGCTAGCCCTGGTGATCGCCTCGTATGTGTTCGCGTTTCGCGAGACGGGCGACTGGGGGACGACCACCGAAGCTGCGGCGATCGTCACGTTTGGCGTCGGTGCGCTGGTCTGGGCCGATCGAGTGGTGGTTGCCGTGGCCCTGGTGGTTGGAACAATCGCTTTGCTTCGAGCCAAGGACCCCATCCACGCGCTCGGTCGGAGGTTCTCGGACGAAGATGTGAGAGCGGCGGTTCAGTTCGGAGTGATCTCGGCAATCATCCTTCCGCTTTTGCCGGATGAGTCATACGGTCCGTTGGCCGCCTTCAACCCGCGTGAGATATGGCTGATGGTCGTGCTCGTCTCGGCGGTTGGGCTCGCCGGGTACATAGGACTTCGGGTCAAGGGGAGTGGAGGTCTCGTGTTCACCGGCCTGGTCGGGGGACTCATCTCATCAACCGCAGTCACTCTCGGGTTTTCCCGGATGTCTCGCCGGCATCCCGAACTCCGCCACTCGCTGGAAGCGGGCATCCTCGGCGCGTCGGGTCTCATGTACTTCCGTGTCCTGGCACTCGCTCTCGTGGTTGCTCCGGCGCTGGCGGAAGTGTTGGCTGTGCCGCTGGTCGGTCTGGGCGTCGTTGTCCTGGCCGCCGGGGCAGTGGCATGGATCAGGGCCAACCGGGGGACGCCGCCGGGAGATGCCTTCGAGTTGCGGAACCCGCTCTCGCTCCCCGTTGCCCTTCAGTTCGGCGCGCTCTACGCGGCGGTGGTGTTCGTCGCCAAATTGCTTCTCGACCAGTTTTCGGCCGCCGCGCTCAACGTGGTGGGAGCCCTGTCTGGGATAAACGACGTCGACGCCATCAACCTATCCATGGCCAATCTCGTGAATGACGGATTGAGCGCCACCGACGGCGCCCGCGCGGTTCTGATCGCAGTCGCCGTGAATACAGCCGTCAAGGCAATGATGGTGGCCGGAATCGGGGATCGTAAGCAGCTCAGAGCAGTCGTCGCCGTGCTCAGCCTGGCTGCCGCGGCGGCTGTTCTTGCCTGGTCGGTGGTGTAGGCGGGCTCGTTGGCGCCGGGGGGTACTATTCCGCCGATGCGCGTGCAAGACCTCCTTTCGTCCCTGGTACCGGCCGGCAAGGCCGCCGCCTGGGATCCGGTCGGGGTCCAGATCGGAGACCCGGCTGCGGACGTCCAAAGTGTGGCCGTTTGCCACGAGGTCACGGAAGCTGTCGTTGCGGCGGTTATTGAGCGCCCTCCCGATCTGCTCGTCACCTATCACCCGTTGCTATTTCATCCGACGACGGCGCTGGTCGCCGGTCGATCAGCCGCCGGCCGGGCACTCCGACTGGCGCGAGCCGGGGTCAACCTGGCCGTCGTGCACACAGCATTCGACGTTGCGGCCGGAGGTGCTGCCGATGCCCTTGCCGCCACGGCCGGAATCGAGTCACCGGACGGGTTCGGCCGAATCGACGGACCGGACGCCGTCAAGGTCGTAACGTTCGTTCCGCCCGATTACGTCGAGCAGGTGTATGCGGCAATGTCGACCGCCGGAGGTGGCTCCATCGGACGCTACTCAGGATGCTCGTTCCGGAGCGAAGGCGTTGGCACCTTCTTGCCAGACGAAGCGGCCCGTCCCGCGGTCGGTTCGCACGGAGAACTCAGTCGTGAGTCCGAGATCCGGCTCGAGATGGTCGCCCCTGAATCCCGCATTGAGGCAGTGGTAGCAGCGCTGGCTGCCGTTCATCCCTACGAGGAACCAGCGTATGACATCTTCAAGACTCGCTCCAATGGGGGCTTCGTTGGCCGCTTCGGGCGGCGGGCCGGGCCCATTCGGCTGGGAGCGTTGGCACGGGAGCTAGAACAGAGCCTGCCGGCGACGGCCGTCCGCGTGGCCGGCGACATGGACTCCGAGGTTACGGTGGTAGCCGTCGTCCCGGGATCGGGAGGCGACCTCACCGCCGCCGCAGCATCAGTCTGCGCGGCGGTCATCGTGACCGGCGATGTGAGTCACCACCAGACCGTCCAGGCGCTCGATCGGGGTCTCTTCGTCATCGATGCCGGACATGCCCCGACCGAGCGTCCAGGCATGCGACAGCTGTACGCTGCAGTAGCCGGACTCGGAGTAACGGCGCGCGATCTCACGAATCTGAACACCGACCCATGGGGACGTTGATGAAAGAAATGCAGAGTTTCGGTGATTTGCTCGATCTGCAGGACGTCGACCTCGATATCGATCGGCTGCTGCACAACCGGGGAGCCCTACCGGTCCTCGAAGAATACCGGGCTGCTCACAAGGCGAGCGGGGTCGCGCGCAGCCATCTCACCGCGCTCGAAGCGGAACTCAAGGACGCGTCTCGCGATCTGGACAAGGCCGAAGGCGAGCTGGAGATTCTCGAGGAGAAGCTGCAGCGCGAGGAGCAGCGCCTGTTCGCCGGAGGTATGAGCGCCAGGGAGACGGAGAACATGCGAAACGAGGTCATCTCTCTTCGCTCGAAACAGAGTCAGATGGAAGATCTCGTGCTCGCACTCATCGACACTCGAGAGGGTCTGGACGAGCGAGCCGCGGCGGCTCGCTCCGACCTGGAGGAGCGGACGACCGCGGAGGCGCATCTCGAGGCCCAGGTTGCCGCCGAGTGGAAGAAGATCGATGCCGAGCTGGCCAGACGCGAAGGGCGCAAGGCGGAGATCGTGCCGCTGATCCCGCCCGACCTTCTGACGACGTACGAGCGCCTCCGCAACACCAAGGAGGGCGTCGCCATCGGCCGCTTGATCGACGGAGTGTGTGGGGGATGCCATCTAACCCTCTCGACGGCAGAACAGATCGAAGTCGCGGCAGATGATCCACCTCTTTGTCTGCATTGCCGTCGGCTCCTCGTCCTATGAGCAGGCGATTCGTTCTCTATACCGACGGTGCCTCACGAGGCAACCCAGGACCTTCCTCGATCGGAGCGGCGATCTACTTCGACGGTCCCGATGGTCTCGAAGAAGTGGCCAGTATCAGCGAACCGATCGGTCACACGACCAACAACGTCGCCGAATACAAGGCAGTTGTGGCCGGGCTCGAGCTCGTCGGTAGTTTCGAGCCAACCGAGGTTCTGGTTCGTGCCGACTCCCAACTCCTGGTCCGGCAACTCGGCGGCCAGTACCGGGTCAAGGCGCCGAATTTGAAACCGCTCTACGGCGAAGTCTGCAGGCTGGTCGACGAGCTACCGGTGGTCCAATTCGAGCATGTGCGAAGAGAGGCGAACACTCGCGCAGATGCGCTGGCCAATGAGGCGCTCGATCGGTTGTGATCTTCTGGCACGTCGGCGGGACGGTTCTCGCCTTTCGCTACGTCTTTCGTGATCCAAACGTCGATCTGCGTTTCCTGGCGCTCGGCGCGATCCTGCCCGACCTCATCGACAAACCAATTGGCACGATCCTGTTTGCAGACACGTTCGAATCGGGCCAGATCTTCGGGCATTCGCTGCTGTTCTCATCGATGCTGATGGTCATGGTGCTCCTGTTCACCGGTCGGGGAGTTCGGCGTCGGAGGCTGATGGCGCTGGCCATCGGCTCGTTGTTTCATCTGGTGCTCGACGGAATGTGGACGGTGAAAGAGACCTTTTTGTGGCCCGCCTTCGGGTGGGGATTTCCGCCGGGACCCGAAGCATATTGGGGGTCTTTGCTCGAGCGTCTCGCCGCAAATCCATGGATCCTCATGCAGGAGGCGCTCGGGATCATCTACCTGGTGTACCTGTGGCGAAAGGCGGATCTCGGAAAGGCCGAACGCCGGTCAGAACTCTTGACGGTCGGGACCATTCACGCCTGAGTGCTGCGGGTCTTGCGAACCATGCGGATCGAGACGACAACCAGCAATGCGACGAAGAGCCGCCGCAGGAGCTCCGGGGCCATCTCCAGAGCCAGGCCGGCTCCCAGCAGACCCCCGCCGATGCCGCCGACTGCGACCGGAATCGCCAGGCGCCAATCCACTCTGCCGTGCCGGGCGTGCCTGATAGAGGCGATAAGCGTGGTCGGAACGATGGCGGCGAGCGAGGTCCCCTGGGCGAGATGTTGCTCGAATCCGAACAGCACGACCAGGGCAGGCACAAACACGACACCACCACCGACGCCGAGCAACGCCGCCACTGTTCCGGCCAAGAGTCCCGTGAGGATGAGGAGAAGTGCGCTCATCAAACCGCCTCGTTCGAATACCGCTTGTGCGGCGACGTCGGACAGCATCAGGAGCCTCACGCCCGTGAACACCGTGATGGCAACGAAGGCCCTGGCCAGCGTGACTTCGTTGACGCGTCCCATCAGGCCTGCACCAAACACGGCACCCACGCTGGCCCCGATCAGAAGGAGTCCTGCCGTCGTCAAGTCGAGTTCGTCCTGAAGCGTAAACGGAAGCAATGAGGCGGACGCGGTGGCCACGATGGCGGCCAGCGAGGTTGCGTGAGCGCGATGCTGGGCGAGTTTGAAAGCGAACACGAGGCCGGGGACTGCCACGAGGCCGCCGCCCACGCCAAATAGGCCGCCGGTGAGCCCGGCCACGATACCGATTAGTGCTGCGATGAGCGTTGTACGCAACGTGAACCCTTGTGGCGAGAGGTGCAGTGTAGAGCCACCCGGGGTGCCGCTAGGGTGTCGCTCCGTGAAGCATTCCGTCGCCATTGTCCTCGCTCTGATCGTGGGTATTGCTGCCTGTGGGTCGGGTGGTGACGTCTCGACGACGTCCGTCGTCGACCGGGTTCTTCCCGGGCGACCGGACCTGGCGGTGGACCAGATGGTGGCGGCTCTGATGCTGGGGGATGTCGAGGTGATCCGGCAGCTGACTTCCGACCGGCAGCTCGCCATCATCGTTGCTCTCGAGGGTGGCGGTACGGAGGAACTGGCGGCCATGCTCGAGAGTGGGGTGCCGGACGATGTCGCCGTCAACTTCTGGACATCGTTCGTGGGAGGCTTTCCGGATCTGGTTGGTGAGTCCATCGAGGATATGGATTTCGGAACCTCGGTTCCGCAACGGGTGCAAGGCGTTGAGTTTGTGTCGTTTCCCGTGGCATTCGGCACGGAGACGGCAGGCACGGAGTGGTTTACCCGCTCGACTGCGATCGGCTGGGAGATCGATCTTCTCGCCACATTCGGCGGGCCGTTCGCATCGGCTCTCGAGTCGCTCGTGCGCCGAACGACGGACCCGGTCGTGCTCGGGGCCATCCGCGGTGAGCGCGCCAGCTTCGAGGCGGCCTACCAGCGCCACGCAGATCTCGGATCGAACGTCCGGGTGCAGGCGGCTCTGATGAGCTTGCTCGACCTGCTCTCGAGCTAGCGCTCTTCTGCCTCTGCTGCGAAGTCGGCGGCTTCGACCTCTGCCGCAAACCCGTCGAGGTCGGCGACCGTCGGTTCACGTCCCCAGACCTGGAACCCGTCGAGGAGATCTGCGTACTTCTCCCGTTGTTCGTCGGTCACGACAACGCGAATCGGGATTTCGAGCGGTACCAGTTCCTTGTACTTCTGTAGGACCTCCCGGATGACCGGGTCATCGAGATTGAACTGGAAGACGACGCCGTGGGCGTCCTCGAGATGCTCGCAATGTGCGCCCTCCAGGACCGGACAGGGGTGCTGTTCGCCGGGGCCGTGGCAAACGGAGGTCGAGTGGCCGGTCGTGCCGATGAAACCCTCCGCGAATGCTCCGTAGCCCGGATCGCGAACGTCGATCAGGATCTCGCCCTTGTCCTTCATCGTGTGTCTCCTCGGTCGTGCCAACAGATTACCAAGTACCGGCTACTGGGCACGCCCCGGCGGAGGAGCGGAGCCATCAGGCCCTTCGCAACTCTGGCAGGACCTCTTTGCCGAGCAGTGCGATCAGCCCTTCCTGGTCGCCCGAGGCCATCTGCAAGGTCACGACGTCTGCGCCGATGTCATCGACCAGCGGCCGGTAGACGTCGATGATCGCGGCCGGCTCATACGCCAGTGCATAACGCCCCACCACCTCGGTGCGGGGGAGTAGATCGGCCCGCCGGCGGAGGTCGGCCGGATCGACGGCTTCCAATCGTCCCGGTGCCCGCAAGCCGCGCCAGGGACGGAGAACGTCCCACGCTTCATCGGCATCGCGAGCGTGGAGCGCCCAGCGGGTGGCGATTACCGTCTTTCCTTCGCCGGCGGCGTTGAGAGGGTCGATCACCTTCCGGCGAGTCTCGTCAGGGTCCTTGACCGATGTGATGACCCCGTCGGAGAGCTCGGCGGCAAGGGCGGCAGACTTGGGACCTCCCGCCGCCAGGTAGATGGGAACCCGATGCAGCGGAGGGCTGTACAGCTTTGCCCGGTCGGTCCTGTAGAAGTCGCCGTCGAATGTGAGTTTCTCGCCATCGAGCAACCGGCGCATGATCTGCAGCGCTTCTCGCATTCGGGCGGCGCGCTCGGCGTATGCCGGAAACTTGTAGCCCAGCGGTCCTTCGTTGAGGTTCTCGCCGGTGCCGACGCCGAGATTGAAGCGACCACCGGATAGCCGGTCGAGCGTCGCGGCTGCTTGTGCGACTATCGCCGGGTGGAAACGAAAGAGGGGAGTGGTGACCGCCGTGGTGAACGCGATCCGCTCGGTTGCTGCGGCCATGGCCCCGATTGTCGAGAACGCAAAACCGGCCGCCGCGTCGTCATCGACCCAGGGGTGAAAGTGCTCAGACACCATGACCATGTCGAAGCCCGCCTCTTCGGCAAGGCGGGCGTGCTTGACGAGGACCTCGGGTTGCCACTGCTCATGGCCACAGAAGTAGGCGAAGCGGGTCATTTGTGTCTCCTTCGGCGCCGGGATGGCCGATGCGCTCCAATACACGGTAGCCGAGCACGTAGGTTGCCGGCCGCCCCGTTCAACATCCGTCGCACAAAGCCCCACCTGTCAATTAGAGTCGCTTGAAAACCAACAATATAGACAGAGCTCAAGAATGAGTTGACTTGACGACCATGTTCGAATATGATCGAACAAGATAGCAAATGACGAACATGACAACGACACCGCAGCCGAAGATCAGAGATCTCACCCGCCCCACCCAGGGTCTGGTAGTGGAGGTCGCATCACATCCGGCCACCGATCTGCTCCTCACCCTGATGGCGTTCGGTTGGGAAGACTTGACGGACTACGACCTCGGTCAGGAGTGGTTCAATGACATCCGATCGATGATCGGCGACGAGACGCGAAAGGCGATTGAAGCGACGACGCTCAATCATTCCAAGATCTGGGCTGGTTTCTTCCAACTCGTCAACGCCGGGCCATACGGCGAATCGGTCGATGAGTTCCTCGATCGGCTCGACGCAACCGAGGCTTCGGAGATTCGCAGGTCGCTCGTTGAGCATCTAGTCGATCGCGATCTCGTGGATTCTGCGACGATCGAGTCGGCAGCACTCGGCGATGAAGAAGCGATTGCTGCCATTGTGGAGTGCTGCAAGGAACTCGAGGAACTGGGCGATGACCTGAAGGTCCTGTTCCGCAAGGATATCGAACACGCCAAGCGGGATTTGGTTGGAGCGCTCAGAGGCTTCCACGCTGAGGCATTTGCGCCGGTTGAAGCGCGATTCGCCGGGTCGCTCGAACGTGATGCCAGGGCAAAGCAAGCAATGGTGGCCACGATGTCACCGGAGCGGGTCATTGAGGAAGCAACCAACGGCATCACAGTCGATCCCGGATCCGGCGTGCGTTCCGTGCTGCTCATCCCCACCGTCGTACTGCGGCCGTGGGTCCTGATTCTCGAGCACCGTGAGACCAGGATCTTCGTGTATCCGGTCGCCGACGAACACATGACGACCGATCCCGACGCTCCGTCGCCGTGGATCATCAAGACCTACAAGGCCCTGTCCGACGAGAAGCGGATCCGCGTACTGCGCCGATTGGCGACCGGTCCGGCCAGTTTTCAGGAGTTGGTAGAGCATCTCGATGTGGCCAAGTCGACCGCGCACCACCACCTGCGAGTGCTGCGGTCGGCTCGCCTCGTGCGAGTGACGATTGGAGCCGACCAGGAGTACAGCTTGCGTCGCGGCGTCATCGGCGAAGCAGCGAAGGCATTAGAGGAATTCGTTGAGGCGGGAGCCTCACGGCGAGGAGGAGAGGACGACTGATGTATCCCATGAACGATGACTTTGGACGGGCCCGGATTGAGCAATACGAGCGCATGATCGCCAACTCCCCGCCACGGGGCCGCGGACGACCGCACAACCTCCGTGCCGCGGTGGGCAGAGCCCTGGTCGCAACGGGTTCGAGAATGATCTATGGAGAAGGCCGCGTGCGGGTGAGCTGAGTGACCACCGCGGGGTCACGATCCTCCATGACAATCCACCCGCCTGAGAGGGGCAAGCACCGAGAGGTTGCTTGCCCCTCTTCTCTGCCGTATCAGCTAAGAGGCACTCAAATTGGCTTGACGCAGTCCGGGCTGTTGTTCTGCACCCGGTTCACGAGCTTCGAGACGGGATGCAGCTCCAGTTCAGATTCCGGTTGAAGGAGGTGTGAGATCTCCTCGGGGTCGCGGAGATCCCGATCGAGCCAGGCATCCCACAACGAGGAGGCGAGTATCACCGGCATGCGGTCGTGTAGGGCAGCGACCGCTCCTACGGATTTCGTCGTGACGATGGCGGCCGTCGAGATCTCTCGTCCGGTCTCCGGATCGGTCCAGCGCGACCAGATCCCTGCCAGCGCCAGCATTTCCCCATCGACCGCATGGATGAAGAACGGCTGTTTGCCGTCGGGGCCACTCTGCCACTCATAGAAGCCGTCTGCAGGAATCAGGCACCGGCGGCGGGTGAAGGCGTCCCGAAAGGCTGGTTTGGCGGCTACCGATTCCGCCCGGGCGTTGATGTGGAGTGGCCCCTTCTCCTTCGACCACCATGGGATCAATCCCCAGCGGAATTCGCCGAGAAGACGTCTGCCCCGGTGCTCGGCCACCCCGTAGATCAGGTCGGTCGGGGCGACGTTATAGCTGGCCCCGAGATCTCCGGCGATCACTTCGTCGACGGCGAAGAATCGTGCAATCGCGTCGGGGTCGGGAGTGACGACGTAGCGTCCACACATGACCGAACGATAGCCCTGCGGGCGGCGATACGTTACAGTAGCTATATCGCAGGGGGACCATCCGGCAGCTACGTGGCTCGCCCGGTTTCCCTGTTGCGCACACCCGATGAGGAGGGCGACGTGGCAGTGACCGCAACGATCTCAACGAGAGAACGAATACTGGCGACCGCAGCAGAACTGTTCGCGAGACGCGGCTATTCGACTGCATCGCTGCAGGACGTCGCCGATCGCCTTGGTATCACCAAGGCCGCCCTCTACTACCACTTCGACTCGAAGGATGACATTCTGCTCACCGTGTTGCACCCGTATTTCGAGGCCGCCGATGCATTCCTCTCCGCGGAAGCCGTTCGGGGTCCACACGAGCTGTTGACGTCGTACATGGACCTGCTGTTGGAGCATCGCACCGCCCTGGACGTGATCGCCTTCGACCGCAGCGTGCTGAATCATCCAGAGATCGGTGAAATCGCTCATCGTCAGACTATGCGGTTGCAGGAACTCCTCGTCGGCTCCCCGCACACAATGGAGCGTGAGGTGGCCGCGGCTGCCGCGCTCGGGGCCGTACGTTCGGCCACCGCGCTGGTGAAGAACTCGAGCGAACCGATCGTGCGGTCTGCAGTTCTGCAAGCGGCGCTCGCCGCCCTCGACACGGGCGTTCGACCGTGACGTGATCGGCTCTGGCAACGATATCGGCTGACGGCTAGTTTCGGCTCTATGAGCAACATACCTTCAGACATCGAAATAGCTCGTTCCGCCCGATACCGGCCCATCGACGAGGTAGCAGCCGACATGGGCATACCTCCCGAATCGGTCGAACACTGGGGCCGCAACGTTGCCAAGATCTCCCTGGATGCTGCTGCCAAGATGGGACCACCCTCCGGCAAGTATGTTCTGGTCACTGCCACGACGCCGACGCCGCTCGGTGAAGGGAAGACCACCGTTTCCGTTGGCCTTGCCGAAGGCTTCAAACACATCAATCGGACGAGTGTTGTGACACTCCGGCAGCCGTCACAGGGACCGACGTTCGGTATCAAGGGTGGTGCGGCCGGTGGGGGGTATTCACAAATCATCCCGATGGAGTCGCTCAACCTCCATCTAACGGGCGACTTCCACGCTGTTACCGCTGCCAACAATCTGCTGGCTGCCATGGCCGACAACCATCTCTTCCAGGGAAACGAACTCGGCATCGAGGTTCGCAACCTGACCTGGCGCCGGGTACTCGACGTCAACGACCGGGCCCTTCGGAATGTCATCATCGGTCTCGGGACCAGCGCGGACGGAATACCCCGGCAAGCGGGTTTCGATATCACATCGGCCAGTGAGGTGATGGCGGTCCTCGGTCTCGCTTCTGATCTCAAGGACCTCCGCGCTCGGCTAGGAAGACTCGTTGTGGGGTTTGATCGCCATCGCCGGGCCGTTACAGCCGAGGACATCCAGGCGGCCGGTGCAATGGCCGTGCTTCTCAAGGATGCATTAAACCCGAACCTGCTCCAGACGCTGGAGGGAACTCCGGCACTTATCCATACCGGGCCGTTCGCGAATATCGCCCACGGCAACTCGTCGATCGTGGCCGACCGCATCGCCATGCGTGGCGGTGATTACGTCATTACTGAAGCGGGTTTCGGCGCTGATATCGGAGCCGAGAAGTTTTTCAACATCAAGTGCCGGATCTCGGGCATGGAACCCGATGCGGCCGTCCTGGTCACCACCGTGAAGGCATTGAAAGTGCAGTCCGGTAATCACAGCATCCGGCTCAGCCACACGCTTCCACCCGAGTTGTTCGAGGAGAACCCCGCTGAGGTGACCGCCGGAGCGATCAACCTTCGTCATCACATCAAGATCATTCGCAGGCATGGGGTGGTCCCGGTCGTCGCGATCAACGTGTTCCCAACCGACCACCCATCGGAACACGATGCGGTGGCCCGGGTGTGCGACGAAGAAGGGGTGCGCTGGGCTCTCGCTCGGCCGTACTCAGACGGTGGCGAGGGCATGGTCGAGCTCGCCCGGCAGGTAGAGGATGCCTGCCTGGAAGTCTCACAGTTCCAGTTGCTCTACCCCGATGAGGCGTCTCTGGAAGAGAAGATCGAGGCGATCGCAACGGAGGTGTACGGCGCCGACGGGGTCATCCTCGACCTTTCTGCTCGGCGGCAAATCAATCGAGCGGAGGACCAGGGGTGGGGTTCGATGCCCATCTGTATGGCCAAGACCCACCTTTCGCTGAGCCACAACTCCAAGCTCACGGGGGCACCGACGGGATGGAGTCTCCCGATTCGTGAAGTGCGTGCCTCTGTCGGTGCTGGCTTCATCCTTCCACTGGCCGGCGATATCCGAACGATGCCGGGTCTCGGAGTCCGACCGGCCGCGCACGGG
Source organism: Acidimicrobiia bacterium (assembly GCA_029210695.1). NCBI lineage: Bacteria > Bacillati > Actinomycetota > Acidimicrobiia > Acidimicrobiia bacterium. Next base: position 2,735 of record JARGFH010000011.1, on the reverse strand, counting down.
ATCGATATCGATGATGAGGGGAACATCATCGGGCTCAGCTGACAGGTATTGTCGCTAAGGAGCCGGCGGTTTAGTGCCGATAGAGTCTCGAGCCCTTCACCCTCGGCGATGAAGGTGCGCGCCTAGCCGTGGAGCAGAGGTGGACAACTCCGTAGACAGCATCGAGCGCGAGTTCACTTTGCGCCAGGAAGAAGCCGAGCGTCTATTCCGAATTTCGGCGCGAGTCAACGCGGGCGTGAGCGTCGAGGACATCCTCAATACCGTCTTCGAGGAGTTCCGTCCGATCCTTCCATACGATCGGATGGAGTACACCCACGTCGAGGCTGAAGGGCGACGGTTGAGAACGGCCTGGGTGCGCACCACCTACGAACCGGTGCTGCTCAGAGTCGGACATATAGTTGAGCCTGCGACGCCGATCGGAGAGATTCTGGACCCGGGGCTGGCTCCATTCCTCGAGAACGACGTCGAGACCTATGCCCTTCGGAGGCCGGGCGGCCATCCGGCCAGCTACCTCGCAGCAGAAGGTATCCGGGCGGTGATGAGTGTCCCGATGGTGGTCGACGACGAGGTAATCGGCATGCTGTTCATCGCCAGTCGCTCCCAGACGTTCGGAGATCGTCAAGTGCAGCTGATTCGCTACGTGGGTTCACAGATCGCCGGAGCGATCGCGCAGAGCCGGTTGAGGGAGGTGCTCGAGGAGCGTAATGACGAACTCGAACTGGTTCATCGGCAACGGAGTGCGTTCATCGCCGCCATCAGTCACGAACTCCGCAACCCGCTCACCTCTGTGGTCGGTCTCTCCGCCACCCTGCGCGATTCGATCGGGAAACTCGCAACGGACGAGGCCCAGGAACTGGCGGGGATACTGGCTAGGGAGAGCATCGAAGTTGCCGGCATCGTGGATGACCTTCTGACGGTTGCGCGCCAGGATGCCGGGCACCTGGAAGTAGAACCGGTTGCCATCGACCTGCGAACCGAGGTCGATCAGATCGTCGAGGTCTGGCAGGGGCCCGGTCACTCGCTCGACGTCGCCGGCGTATCCGCACCCGCTTACGCGGATCCACTACGTGTTCGGCAAATCCTTCGCAATCTGGTTTCCAATGCATTCAAATATGGCGGCGAGCACATCGCGATCGAGGTGGGTTCCGGCGTCGATTTCGCCACCGTCGAGGTTTCCGACGATGGCCCGGGCGTTCCAGAAGCAGATCGCGAGAGGATATTCGAGGTCTACGGTACCGCCGCCTCGTCCAGTCGACGGGGGGAGGCGGTCGGCCTGGGTCTTGCCGTTGCCCGTCAGCTGGCCGAGGCGATGGCGGGGGATCTGTCTTATCGGTTCGAGGGCGGGTTGAGCAGGTTCCTGCTGCGGCTCCCTACCAGCGGCTAGGGGAGTGAGTCTGCCTGTAAGCCGGATTCTGTTCTCCAGCTTCGTCGCGGGAGGCGGAGTTCACCGGGGGTGAACTCCGACCTCTTCGACGAAGTCGAAGAGGCGGGCAGCGGCTGGGGGATCACCTCGAGACCCCGTGCGGGGCCTCGAGGTGTTGTGAGTCTGCCTGTAAGCCGGATTCTGTTCTCCAGCCTCGTCGCGGGAGGCGGAGTTCACCGGGGGTGAACTCCAACCTCTTCGACGAAGTCGAAGAGGCGACCATCCATCTGGGGCCGGCGTTGCCGCGCGACCTCGGTGCGGCCTACCTGGGATGAGGCACTCGCCGAAACGAGCGCCGGGCGGGCAGCCCAGCATCCCTGCTTGGCCTTGCTCCGGGTGGGGTTTGCCGAGCCATCCCGGTCTCCCGGGATGCTGGTGGTCTCTTACACCACCGTTTCACCCTTGCCGGTTGGTGATGGCACCAACTTAGGCGGTCTGTTCTCTGTGGCACTTTCCGTCGGCTCACGCCGCCTGGGGGTTACCCAGCACCCTGCCCTGTGGAGTCCGGACTTTCCTCCAACGTATCCCCGAGGGTCTACGCAGGCGGTCACCCGGCAGGCTCACCAGCGAAGCGTACAACGAAACTAGATGCTCCGTTGTTCCCCTCACCGGCGGCCCGCAAATGCGCCCGCCGAGCGGCCGAGCGCGGCGGCGAGGATCACCAGGATGATGATCGTTGGAACGGGCGCCGGGCTGCCCGAGGAGATACTCACGGTTCCTACGATCACAGCCATCAATAGTCCGGCCAGCATGCCGTGCGAGGCTGCCGGCTTCGCCAGTCGACCGGCTGCGTATCCGGAGGCGATGAACCCGACGATCACCCCCACCATGAGCGCCGGATCCTCTGGTGTGTCGATATTGGTGAGCAGCAGAAGGCCCCATGCCGGCAAGCTCACGAGCGCGGCCACGAGAACGCCGCCCGCGGCCCCCATGATGATGGCTCCGATGCTGAGTGATCTCACCCGCTGCAATCCGTGGTTTCTGGCGCCGGAGAGATGCGACGGGTCGTTCTAGGTGGCTGCCGAAAAAGTGGCTTTCGGTGAGGTTGGTTGGCGGCGGGCCAGTCGTGGGTGATGCCGGAGACCATCTTGCGGGGGGGTTGGTGATGGTGGCGGGCGGTGCGTGGGACAGGGGGAGTTCAGGCTGGTTGCGGTTTTCCCGGTTCGTCGAGCAGCGCGAAGAGCCGCTTCGTGTTCAACAGGCCGGCGGTGACGCGTTGTTGGAGGAGCACTTTGCGGGCGCTTCGGAATTGAGCGGGGTGTAGGGGTTCCCGGTTGATTAGGAGGGCTCTGCCAATCTGATGGTTACTACG
>JARGFH010000010.1 GCA_029210695.1 Acidimicrobiia bacterium | reverse complement strand
TCACTACGCTCAACTGACCACTACCGGATGACTTGGAAACCAAACAACCGAGTCTCCATCAAACCCAGGGCGGTTCACCACCCAGATTCCAGGTGCCGGCCCCAGACGTTTCGTATTCGGAGAAGTCGGCCTGCCACAACCGGTTCCGCCTCGTTGGTGGGGTAATGAACGTCTCTTTACGGAGTCCTGCCAAGAGACGGACCTCATGGGTGTAATTGGCCGGTAGACACAGCCCATTACGGGCTAGGACCCGATACATGGTCGAGTCCGACACCGGCCCGGGGTCGATCTCGTCGATGCCGACCCGTTTCAACTCGGCGAGCTTGCGATGCCCCCACCCATCCCAATCGGAAGCGAGTACCTTTGCATCGATTTCGACAGCGTCTTGGGCCGGTGTCGGCCACGGACCCTTGGTGTCGGTGCTCGTCGCCCGCCACCGATACCACGACGAACGAGGAATCCCCAGACGTTGACAAAACCGGGTGACCGTCATGTTGGCGTCCCGCCGTGCCGTTTCGAGCTCCTCGAAGCCGGGTAAAGAGCCCCCCCTTTACGCCACAAACGAAGCTCCACATGTGCTTCACCCAACGCCGAGGTCAGCTCCTCAATGTCGGCCTGGAGTCGCTGCTCCCGGCTCGAACCGCCGACACGGCCACCCGCCGCGATCGCCGCCTGGCCACCATCTAGGAACCGGTCCCGCCACTTCGCGATCGTGGTCTCTGATACCCCTTCACGACGTGCTGCCGCAGCAATCGTGACCTCACCACGCAAAACAGCCAACACAATCCGGGTCTTCTCCTCCACAGACTTCAACGGAGGCTTCGACATGACTCTCCTTCAGATCAGGTCCCAACAATGACCTGTCCCACAAATCATGACACGCGGCAAACTCGCCCAACGTCACGACTACCCCATCACGCCCAGCAACATCGAACCCCTCCACCCGCCAGCCCCCAACGGACTCCTCGACCACCTCCCCGGCCCACTACCAACGATGTCCTGAACCCCATAGACGGTCTACAAACCGCCAACGATGTCCTGGACCTTCCCCCCTACTGCCTACTGCCTACTGCCCACTGCCCACCTGGCGCGCGCCCTCAAGACGGAGCCCAGCAGCGCCCAGAAGCTGATCTGTCCCTCCGCCAGGACCCGCCCATCAGGGCCGAGTACGACCGGAATTCGATGTTCATACCGATCGAACAACTCGTCGTCGGTCGTCACATCGCGTACACTCACCTCCGCACGTGCTATAACTGCCACGCGCAAAATGACTGGCGCGGCGGTCCGACATAGACCACACTGCTGCCTGGTCAGGAAATCGACAAAAAAAGATCTCAAGTTCCCACCTACGAAACCGATATTCGCGACGTCGAGCATCTTTGGTGCTCGATTGAGGGGCCACGACGGCGACCGTCGCACCCTACAACCAAGGGCACGTTCACGTCCGAAGTTGTAAGAGGAAAGCCTCCCAGCCCGCCCCTGCGGCGGAAGTTGGAGTGGCCCTTCTGGTTGAGACCTCCCTTCGGGGAGGTCTCAACGCGTCGAAGGTATGCTGCACCTCCGATGCGCCCCGGAACCACCATCGCCATCATCGTGCTGCTCGCCATCATCCTGATCGCTGCCGTTGTGCAGATCAGTCAGATCATGGCTTCCTGAGCATGACCCGGCTGCCCGACCGCAGCACGAAGAAATCGGCAGCGCTGCCACCACGAACCGCCAGCGCCAGCATCCCCGTCGAGTCGACGTGGAGGAGCGGCGCACCTTCGGCAACGTCGCCGTAGGACCGAACCCAGGTGGCGCTGCGCTTGAGCGGACCAACGACCACATCGACTGTCTCCCCAACGGAGACGCCGATCTGCCGGAGTTCGTCCGGGCCGGCATTGAGTTGGACGTTGCCGAAGGCGTCGACCCACCACGCCTCTCCTTCGACTGCCGTATCGCCCACCTTGGGAAGCGGCAGCATCATCGGCATGATGTCATCGGGGTGCACCGCAGGTCCGAGCTCATCCAGCGTCGCCTGTCCCGAAGCCAGCACGGCCGCAGCCGGAGCGAACCGATCGCGACCATCAAACGTCGCTCCCGAAGAAGGCAGGACGAGTTCGGGATTCTCGATGGTGACCGCCCTCAACGACCCACCGACCATCGCCGCAGCCGGCGACAATAACCCGTTGTCCGGCCCGACGAAGTAGCCCCACCGGGTCTCCGCGGCGATGGCCCTTCGTTCAGTCCCAACGCCCGGATCGACGACGGCCAGCGCTACGCCCTCCGGCAGGTATTGGATGGCTCGCATCAGGGACAGCGCACCGGACCTGACGTCGCCGCGCGGTACGCCATGGCTGACGTCGATCACGCGTACCTGCGGTGCGATGCGGGCGATGACGCCATGGACAATCCCGACGAACTCATCGTCGAGTCCGAAATCGGAGAGAAAGGAGATGGGGAGAGGTTCGGACATCGGCCGAAGCCTAGAGGGGACGCCGCGTACGGCAATAGGCAATAGGCAATAGGCAATGATTCATGCGCCGAGTGGCCAAGTACCATGTCGTTGTGTCGGAACAGCTTCATGCCCAACTCGCAGCAGACATTGCCGAGACCGGTGGCGTAGTGATGCTTGTCGGTGCACCGGATACCGGGAAGACGACGCTTGCCCATCAGATCATGAGCGAAGGCATCCGGGCCGGCCGATCGATCGGCTATGTGGACGCCGACGTTGGCCAGAGCACCGTCGGACCGCCCGCCTGTGTTGGGCTCCGGTTGGTCAACACCGCCGAAGACCTGGCCGATCTGTCCACAGCTGATGACCTCCGCTTCGTTGGATCAACGAGCCCCGAACGAATGGTTCTCCAACAGGTCCTCGCCACAGCCACACTGGTGGACGTTGCTCGCCGCTCGGCAAATCTCGTCGTCATCGATACCACCGGAGCGGTCTCCGGCGTGGTCGGTCAGACCCTCAAATACCACAAGATGGAGCTGTGCCGGCCGGAGCTCGTTGTGGCACTACAGCGTGGCGCCGAAATGGAACCGATCGTCGGGATGCTACGCCGGTTCTTCGCCGCCAGGGTCGAGACACTGCCCGTCCACCCCGATGTCGTTCCGGTGTCACCGGAGGTGCTCTCCGAACGCCGGCAGCAGGCGTTCGCCAAGGCCTTCAAAGCTCCGCTCGAGCGGTGGCGCGTCCGTCCAACCGTCTTTGCGCCCACTATCTCAGCCGGCCTTGATTTCGCCAGGCTCGACGGCATGCTGGTCGGCGTGCAGGACGGAGAAGGGCGCTGCCTCGGACTCGGTGCCCTCCAATACGAGGAAGATGTGCTGCGGGTAATCACTAACTGTGGTGAGGGGATGCAAGGACTCCGCCTCGGCTCCCTTCGAGTCGACCCGCTAGACCACCGCGTTCAGCGCGTAAACCTCCGTGAGGTTATGTTCGGTTTCGACCACTGATAGCGGTCAAGTCCTCCTGAATCCTGCCGATACCTAACGGGACACAGGCGGAGAACCGAATCATGTTTCGACGGATATTCATTGCATGGCTGCTTCTGGCGGTAGCTGTTGTAGGATCGGCGGGCATTGCCGGCGCCGCTTCCTCAGACGAGTCCTCGATGGTCGCACTGATCAACGCGGAGCGAGTAGCCAACGGCCAGAACACCCTCCAGGTCTACTGGGACCTCACGGACGACGCCCGGGCATGGACCGCGGTGATGATCGGTGCCGGCGAAATCTCGCACAACCCCAATCTGGCCGGCGTGACCTCCGGTTGGTCCTCACTGGGAGAAAACGTCGGTGTGGGACCCAACGTCGATCGTCTCCACAGTGCCTTCATGGATTCGTCGGGTCATCGGGCGAACATCCTCGGCAACTACAATTACATTGGAATCGGAGCCGATCGAGCTCCCGACGGCAACCTCTACATCACCGTGGTGTTCATGCTCGGCCCGGACGGGTTGGTGAGTCCACCGACAACGACAACGACGGCACCACCGACCACGACCACCACCACTGGACCCGGAGCCACCACGACTACCACCGCACCGCCACCTGCGGCGACAACCACAACGACGGCACCCCCGACGACTTCTACGACGCAACCCAGAACGGCCAGCGCCGCACCGACTCCGTTCTTCGCCGATGCGACGGTCTCCGCCGGGCACCTGTCCATCCATCAGCGGGTCGTCTACCCGTGTACAGAGGGCATGATCCTCGCACCGACCTCACGGATCTTCTGCGTCGTCTGAGCCGCGCCCTTGCCGACTGGAGGGACTCGCGACCCGCGACTAGAAACCCGCAACTCGCGACTAGAAACCCGCTACCCGCGACTGGAAACCCGCGACTCGCGACTAGAAAACACAAAGCCCAAGGAACCCGACCGGACGCTCCCCGCACTTCCCCTGACAGGTCGCACCACGGCCGTAGCACCTTGGGCTTTGCACTCCGAAACTACGAGTGATTCTGCCCCCCGTCAACCCCACTGCGAGTGGCGTTTTTCGCATTCCCGAACCATGTGGTTAGTGCTACCTGCTTCTATTCGCTGCTAATCGACGGGACAAACCCTGGTTATCCACAGAATCCACAGGTTTCCACAGGGGCTTGTGCACAAGCCCCTGTCGACAAGTTTCTGAAGCAGATTTTTCGCGCAATCTCGGCGCGACGAGCGACCAGGACACGGCCGTTATCTAGCGGCAACTTGGGCCTGTTGCCCATCGCCCGTCACCAGAAGTCGAGACCGGCCGGCGGAGATCAGAGGATGCCGTCGTAGAGCTCGAAAAACCGGTTGGCCGTCGCCTCCCACGAGAACAGGTCGGCGTGTTCTATCCCACCTTTGGAGAGCCGCAGGGCCAACTCCCGATCGTCCAGGACCGTGTTGATCGCAGCGGCGTAATCGGCCGGGTTCCAACCGTCGATGAGGTAGCCCGACTCGCCGTCTGCGACCGCGTAGGCGAGTCCGCCGACGTTGGCGGCAACCACCGGGAGCCCACACGCCTGCGCCTCGACCGCCACGAGTCCAAACGATTCGCTTCGCGATGGAACCAGGAGAACATCGGCCGCCTGGTAATAACCGGCCAGAGCCGGATGCCCGACCGGGTCGCGGAAGTCCACGCTCCCGGCCAGGCCGGCTTCCTCAACCGATGCCCGCACCAGGCGGAACTCGGATTGACCCTGTGTCCCGCTCGGCCCCCCAACGACCACCAATCTCGCCTCGGGATGCTGATGTCGGATCCGGGCGAACGCATCGACGGCCACATCGATGCCCTTGAGCGGCTGTACCCGTCCCACAAACAACACGACCGGCGTATCGCGCGGAAGGTCCAGTTCTGCGCGCCGCTCACGCCGGTCACCAGGAGCGAAGATGTCGTGATTGACCCCGGGTGGCGAGATGCACAAACGGGTCGGATCCGCGCCGTAATGAGCGAGGAGGTCTTCAGCTTCGATCGGCGTTGATGCAATCACGCAATCCGAGCCGGCCAGCACATCGTGTTCGGCGGCGATCCGTAGGAGACTCTCCGGTGGTTCATCCGCGCGCCTCGTCGCATCTTTCACCCTTCCAAGGGTATGGAATGAGTTGGCCAGCGGAATCCCGAGGCGGCGTTTGAGGATCAACCCCGCCCAACCGGATAACCAGTAGTGGGAATGTACGAGATCGTAGGCGACTCCGAAATCGGCGACGGCCGCCGCGAACGTCGACAGGTGGAGAGCCCCGGCCAGCTTCGGAAGCGGCTCGAGCGGCCCGGCGGTGACGTGCACCACCCGGTAGCCACCGGGAGCCTCCACGATGCCCAGGTCTTCGACACCGGTCCGCCGGGTGAACACGTCTACTTCGACTCCTCGCGACACCATCATCGAGGCCAGTTCGTTGATGTAGACGTTCATGCCACCCGCGTCACCCGATCCGGGCGGGACCAGAGGACAGGTATGAAAGCTCAGGAAGGCGACCTTCGAGATCACGTGACCACCGCAATTTCAAGGAGCGGCCGCTCGACTGCGCCGAGCCGGAACTTGTATGCCTCGTTGCCTTTCAGGAAGTCGAAGATCCTGTGCCCTGATCCGATCGCCTGCTCGATCATCGCGCCGAGCAACACCTGTCCAGGGGCGACCTGGCGCAGAGCAGGATCGAACGCAGAGTTGTAGAGGTAGTAGCCGTCTTCGTCTGCATACCCGAACGCAGCTGCGGCGACCTCACCGGTACCGGTCAATAGCGCGTCTACCCCCCAGCCGGGCAACTCGAGCAACGCTGAGAAGAGCTGCTCCATACCGGGCGTCATGAATCTGCCTTTCTCGCCTTCAGAACGACGATGAAATTCGACGAATCGCTTGAAGATGGTGCCATCAGCGATCGCCCTCTGCAGAGAGAACGGACCCTCTTCCATCTCAAAGCGACGGCGCTTTCTGCGCAACTCGTGTCTGTCCTTCTTTCCGATCGAGGTCAGATACTCATCAAAGGTGGGCGGCAACGCGAGTACGGCCGCCACGTCGTGCACCGTTGGGGCAACGCCGATGCCCGCCCGGCGGAGGCCGGCCGCCAGCGGATGGGCGGCCTCACTAGGCAACGAGTCGAGGACGATCCGGGTGCCGGAAGGAAGAGACCGCACCACCTCCCCGATCAGGTCGCCGGATCCGGGACCAAGCGGACTGCGATAGTCGACAAGATCCCGATGGCCGACGAATCCGAGGGTGTCGTTCACGATGGTCAGCACAGTCAGTGCGTCGGTGGACTCGGCGATAACCAGCTGCTCTCCTTCAGCCTGCGTGTTGTTCCACAGGGTGGCGAGGAAGTCGGGCCCGGCGAACGGTCCGACAGCGTTGGCAACCGGCGCCAGTGAGAATCCCCTACTCGTCCAGTCCGTGTGCGTGATCATCGAGTGAGCTGCAGCGTAGGTTCCATATGCCCGACCGGTGAGCCGCCGCCCAGCACGGGCGGTCGCGCCAGCTCTGCCAGATGGTCGGGCGCCGTCCCGACCAGCGCGCCAAGTTGATCGAGAGCGGCGATCATTGCCACACCGGCGCCTCGCTTAGCGCCATCCCACACCTTCACCGCCACGCCCATCTGGTTGCGGATGGCGACTCCGAGGAGGCCTTCGGCACCGCGTTTGGCTGCCGCATCAATCGACCGGCCGATGGCCGCGTCTGCCCCGTCGATTCCCGAGGCGAGCATCGGGAATCGGTGCATCGCCGTCCATATCTCCGCCAGCCGGGAATCGGAGGCGAGAACGGCAAACGCCCGCGCCAGACCGATGGTGGAAACCCGAAAGACCGGCGCCCCGCAACCGTCCACTCCGACCGGTCCCGGGTCTTCTCCCGTAACCTCGGCGATCAATGCGAAGTTGGCTTGCTGAATGGGGCTCTCCGGATCCAGGTACGACTCGATCGGCCAGCCTCGCGCTGCGCAAGCACGCAGCATGGCCGCGTGTTTCCCGGAGCAATTGTGCCAGATGCGTTGCGGGCCCGGCGCGCCGGCAACCCGGCGGGCGGCCTCGGGAGAGAGCGGCCAGGCGGGCGGGCACCGCAGGTGGGACTCGTCGAGTCCGGCGTCGGACAGGATGGAACGGGTGATGGCGACATGTACCGGATCGCCGCCGTGGCTGGCGGTGGCCACCGCCACGAGTTCGGGGGACATATCTCCCCCATACTGAAGGGACGTGTAGGTCTGGAACGGTTTCACGGCGGACCGGGCAAAGAACCGTCTGTCGATCTCGCCGGATGCCGCCAGCAAACCGCCTTGCCGATCAACGGCCGCTACCGCGCCATCGTGGGTTGCCTCAACGACCCCCGATCGTACGACCCTGGCGATCATCCCTGATCAGTCGGCGAGAAGATCGACGCCGTCGATCACGCCGTCCTTGTATCGACGGGTGATCTCGGCCTGAATCTCGTCGAACACCTTTTGAACGTTCTGGCGCTGAACCGAGATCGACTCCTCGGTCTCGGCGAGGAGTCCCTGCATCTCATGGAGTTCCTCTTCGCTCAGGTCCGGCATACGCGTGAGGAAATCATCACCCAGCACCTTGTCGACCGGGCGATGTCGCTCGTCGGGTAAGTCGGGGGAGAAGATGGCGGGGACGCGGCCGAGCGGCCCGGTCCGTTCTCCCGATCCGAGAATCTCAGGGAGGGCCTCGATGAGAGAACGAGTCTCTTCACCGGACCGGCGGCGGAGCTCGAACGCCAGAAGATCCATTCGACCGTGTAGGAGTCTCCGGTAGTAAGAAAGCTCCGTTTCGACCTCGTCGGTCATCTGCCGCAACTCACGAATCGAGTCGAGATCGGCGCTCTCAAACCCGGCCAGGAATTCGTCGTCGAGGATCTTGTCGATCCGTCTGCGATGCTCTCCGTTCACCTCACTCCTCTCAACAATTCCTAGACAAAGTCGGATACGGGTTCACTGCCGGCCGTGAGCTGCCCCCCGGGTGAATCTGAAAATGCACGTGCGGGGCGCCACCGCGGGCGTTACCCGTGTCACCGTTGTAGGCGATCTCTTGACCGATCGAGACCCTCACCCCGTCGGTGATCCCGGGAGCGTATCCACTGAGGTGAGCGTAGTAGAAGCTCACTCCGTAGTCGGAGTCGAGCCAGATCGAGGTTCCACCCAATCCGCCGGAGCGGAGCCGGACGGTCCCGTTCGCAACCGCCACCACCGTGTGACCGTAGGCGGCGAAGACATCCGTGCCCTTGTGGGTCCTTCCGCCCGAGCGTGGGAATCCCCAATCGTTTATGAACGACACGGGGGCGGGCATCGGGCAGATGAATCCGGGAGTTGCCTCGGCTCCGATGCCGCCGCCGCCGCCGCCGGCCCGGGCCGCCTTGAGCGCCCTCTCAACGGCGAGCTGGCGTTCGTATTCCTGACGAGCGGCCCGGCACTCACCATCGAGCTCATTGAACGCAGTCGTCACTTGTCCGACCAGTTCGAGCTGACTCTGCGCGATGGCGGCCAGCTCTGCCTCGATGATGTCGAGCTCTTCCTTCTGGGTCACGAACTGCGCCTGGAGTCCGTCGAGCGTCCCCTTCAATGCCTGAAGTCGTTCGAGAGCAACGACGTCATCTTTGGTGGCGGCGTCTAGATACGCCTGACCGGTGATCACGTCCTCTACCGAATCGGCATTGAACAACATACCGGGTTGCACCGACCCGCCCGCCATATACATGTCGACGGCCCGCTCGACGACCCGGACGCGGATCTCGTCGATTTCATCGACATGATCATCGATGGTGGCCCGTAACCCGAGTTGCTTGTAGGAGATGTCGTCCCGTTGCCAGTAGGCCTCCTGATGGGCCGCCGTGGCGGCATCCAGCTGCGCTTGCGCCTCGTCGAGCACAGCCTTGGCAGTCTGTGATTCGGCACACGCCTCGTCGACCTCGTTCTTCGTGATCGAGGCAGCCGGCGCCGCGCTGAGCAGCAGCGAAGCGAGGAGAAGCAGGGCAAGCAGCGTTCGCGCTGCCACAGAGCGCAACATGTGTATCCAGGGTACCTTCCGGTCGGTAGAACCGGAAGGATGTACGCCGGTCGCGGTCGCTAGTCGCTAATGGCCGGCCAGATCGAGGAAGGCCTCCAGGATCGCCAGATCCTCGAGGAGAACCCCAGTGCGAACCTCGAGGTCACTCGCCGCGTGATAGTCGGGGTTATCGAGACGCCACAGAAACACGGACGGCACCCCGGCTCGGGCGAAGGCCTCGTGATCGGAAATATCACCCCTCTGGTCACGCACAACGCTGATTCCCAGCGCAGCTGCCGCCTCAACAATGAGCTCGGCGGCCCTCGGATCCGAGTCGAGGTAGGTGGCGGCGAGGATGCGCGAACCGACTCCGATCATGTCGGCGGAGACCATGAGGTCGGGAAGGTCGCCACTCTCTTCCATTTGCCCGGCCAACAGCCGCGAGCCGAAATGGTGAACGGTGCGTTCATAGCCGATGAGAACTTCTTCGGCTCCGAAGAAGACCACGGTCACGCGCTGATCCGGCGGAGGCGATTCGGCCAGGCGCCGCGCCAGCTCGAGCAGTACCACGGTTCCGCTGCCGTTGTCGTCGGCGCCCGGGGAGGGCGGCTTCGAATCGTAGTGAGCCCCGAGCAGGACGTGCCGATCGCCGGTGCCAAAGCGTGCGATCACGTTGAGTGAGGTGTTTCCGGTGGGAAGCGGAACCTCCCTCAGTTCAACGATGACGCCGGCACTTTCCAGCGACTCGCTCAGAAACGCCGCGGCCATGGCTTCCTCGGCCGACCCCGCTTCGCGTACCCCGAACGCGACGAGTCCGGCGAGGTCATCCTCCATGCGCCCGGCTGCGCCGTTTCTGTCGAGAGGAGTGGTGGGGGTCGCCGACAAGGCCGAAACCGTCGACAAGGTCGAAACCGTCGACAAGGTCGAAACCGTCGACAGGGTCGATGATGGGATCGGGGTCGTCTGGAGGCTCGATACAACGGCCGTCGTGGTGGTGGATGCCCCGGACTGCGCCGTCGCGTCGGAGGATCCTATGCCGCCGCCGCTGCATGAAGCGGTCAGGAAGGTCGCAACGATCGGCCACAACACTCGGCGCATCCCGTCAACGTAGTGGTCTCGCCTCCGGTGGCCAAGAGCGAGCGTGTATCCCTCGCCACCCCACTGCCGCTATCCTCGCCGCCGCAATGCGTACCTTCTTCGCCGTTGGTCTCGGTGGGGCCATCGGCTCGATGGCCCGCTATGCCGTTGGCTCACTCCTGGGACGCAGGGAAGGTTGGGACTACTGGATGGCCACCATGGCCGTCAACGTGACCGGCGCGCTGGCGCTCGGCATCCTGGTCGGGTTCTTCGGAGACCACGTCACGGACAACAGCGCGGTGCGTACGGGCCTCACTGTTGGGCTCCTCGGCGGATACACCACCTTCAGCACATGGATGGTCGAATCGATGGATCTGGTGGGAACCGGGCGGATCGGCGCGGGCGTCGTCAACGTCGTGGTGGCGGTGGTTGCCGGCCTGGCCGCCGCCATTGCCGGCCTAGCGATCGGCCGCACTCTGGCCGTGTGAGGCCCACCACCAGCAACCCGCGACTCGCGACTATAAGACGAGCTGCAGTATCGGGTAGAAGGCCGCCGCCGCCAGCGCCGGGCCGTCGATCAAAGTCAGGTAACCGGGCGGATGGTCGACCAGATACACCTCACCCGTCCTCACCATCGCCCCGAATCCCCGCCCTGCGATCAAGGCGAGCGCCACGACGACCCCGACGAACAGAAAGGTGAGGATGCCGAGATTCCACAACCAGGCAGCCAGCACCGCTCCCGTCACGGCCGCCAGTGCCCCGGCTGCAAACGGATCGAGGAACCCGATGCCTTTCCCTCTACCGGCCGCCCACCATGCCGCCGCCGAGAGAATGATGATGACCAGAAACGCCCCCACCCGTGCGCGCCCGTCCGGCGACAAGCGGGTGAGCACCAACGATCCGATTCCGGTACCGGCGATCACCTGAGCCAGTGCCGTGTTGGCGACCGCCATCACATCGCGAGCCTGCGGAGCCACGATCGCCCAAACAAAGGCTGCGACGAGGGCGAAGACCACGACCAGGCCGAGTCCGACGACCCCCGACGTATTGTCTGCCATCCCGTACGGCGCGATAGCCCCGACGAGAATCGTCGCCAGCAGCGGAGGGAGTTGCAGGTCGACGCCGGCCATTCGCGCCGAATCGACGAGATCGACGGCCCATACGGCTCCGACGGCGACGAGCGCAGTCACGAACCATTCTGGAGTGGCAGGGAGGTTGGCCAGAATCAGCACGGCAACTGTGACCAGGGGGGCAAACACGTGCAAGTCGATGCCGGCGATGACACTTGTCTCGGCTCCGCCCGAAACCGGAGGGATCAAGGCAACTTCATCCTGGTCGTCGACGGCGTCCTCGGGCACAGCCGGCTCACCGTTGACCCACACACGGGCACGTCGCATGCTTCGCCGGAAGTCGAGGCCGTAGGATTCGGCTGCTTTCTCGAGCAAGTCCCCGACGGTATCCGCCTCGAGTTCCACCACAGATGTTCCGGCGAGTTCTCGCAGGTTGGCAAACAGGCGCAATCGCGCCATCGATATCTCCGTGTCTCTTGTCCCGCCTCAGGCTACCGGTTCGCCGGTGCCTCCGGCATCATCTGTCGCGGCCGCCGGGGTTGAGGCGCTAGACCCGGCCCGGCGCGGCCCGCCGAGATTCGAAAGGATGTTGACCCCGGTGGCGTTTTCGATTTGTTCCGTTAGCTTGATGACGGCTGCCGGAAGCTGCGACATCACCGCGGGGATACCCGGTTCTCCGGAGCCCGAGTCGATGATCGACACCCGATCGATGGACACGCCCTCGACTGTGCCGACGATCCTGTCGACCAGGTCGGGCAGCATGTTCAGAACGAAGATCTGCTGAGCATCCTCGCCGGCCAACTGGTACTGCTCGACCAGGCGCCTGAACACGTCGATCTGTGCAGCGCCGTCCTCGATGATCGAGGCGGCTACACCTTTGGCGATGAGCTCCTTGGCCTCCTTCTCCGCCCGGGCCGGTGCCACGATGTCGGCCTCCAGCCGGCGCCGCTCGAGTTCAATTCGCTCGTGCTGGAGTTCTTGTTGAGCGATCGCCCGTGCCTTGTCACCGGCCACTTTGGCCTGCTCCTCCTTGATGAGGGCATCGGCTTCGAGTTCGGCCGTCCGCACACGCAGGGCGTTCTCACGCTCGACGATCAGTAGGTCCGCATCGGCCCTGGCGACCTCCGCCCGCCGGCGGGAGTCGGCCTCGCTCTCCTGTGCTTCTGCCTGACGCTCGGCTTCGGCAACCCGGGCTTCCTTGATGACCTGAGCCGTTCTCCGCCTTCCGACCGAATCGAGGTACCCGGCTTCGTCTGTCACGTTCTGGATCTTGAGAACATCGAGATCCAGACCCAGGATTCTCATATCGTCGTCGGCCTCTTCAATCAAGACGGAGGCGAACTTGAGCCGATCCTCGTTGACTTCTTCGGGAGTGAGAGTGGCGAGAACCCCGCGCAGGTTGGCTTCTAGCGTCTCTTTGGCGATCTGCTGGACGTATCCGATCGGGCGACCGAGGAACCGTTCAATTGCGTTGTCCAGCACGCCTTCCCTGCTCGAGATCTTCACATCGCCGACGGCCTGTACGTTGAGCGGGATCGAACCCTTCGAGTAGGCGTTCGTCACGGACAACTCGATGGCGATCGTATTGAGATCCATCCAATCGACCTTCTCCAGCAACGGGATTCGTATCGTGCGCCCACCCCGGATGATCCGGTACCCGCGGGCGGTACCCTCTCCGTCCTGCCTGGAACGCCCGGAAATCACACTTATTCGGTTTGGCGGGCAGATGACGATCAGGCTCCGGATGGCCAGCAGCACAACCACGACCGCTGCCACGATCAGGCCCGCCAGTGTCAACACAACTTCCATGGTTCACTCCTATTCGTCCAGGTTCAACTGCCCTACCAATGCGGTTCCATTGTCGATCTCGACCACAACCACCTGCGCGCCGATCTCGTAGGATCCCCCTCCGAACCCCCGCGCGGTGACGTAAACCGGTTGGCCGTCCACATCGACCTCGATCCGACCTTTCTGGTCATCCGAGATCGGAACGACGACCTTCGCCCTGGATCCCCGCAGGTCGGCATCGGTCGTGAGTGCACCCGTCGACGACCGCCGCAGGTATGCGTACAGCCGTGAGTGGAGATACCCGGCAAACAGGCCCATGCTCACTGCAAGTAGGAACGTGGGAATGGCGTGTAGGCCGAGTCCCCGCAAGATCAGTCCGGTGACTCCGAAGAAGGCGAACAAGAACACGAGTGCCCGGAAAGAGAAGATCGAAAGCACGGCATCCGCCACTCCTGATCCGGCCGAGGCGACGACGGAGGCGTCTACGTCTGCATCCGCATCGAAGTCGACTTCCAGATCAGCATCGAAATCGGCATCGGCGGAGAAGAAGAGAAAAAACAGAACGAATGGCCAGCCGACCAGCGTGGCAAATAGGTAGACGCTGAACATGATCGGTCCTCTCGATGATCTCCTCAGCCAACCTACCAGCAGGTGAGCATCTGCGATTCGCGATCAGAGGTCACCGGCGGCGTCCGCCCGCAACCTCCACAGCACATCGGCGACCAGGATGGCCATTCCGGCGGCGACCGGTGAAGCGACCAGGACTGCGACGATCACCCAACCCGACAGATCATCGAGCCCGGGCACCAGAAGCGCCAGCACGAGTATGGGTACCGCCCGGGCGGCGATGTGGGTGGGCGACGTCGACGGGACCGCCAGGGCCCATCCGAGCGCCAGGGCCGCCGCAACCAGACCGGATGAATTCAACAACAAAAGGGCCACCCCCAGAGCCAATGCGGCAGGAGCGGCCACTAGAGCACGCGACATCGACCCTTGCTGGGTTGAACCATACGCCGCCACCCATACGGCAACTGCGATGCCGATCGGAGCAATCACCCACGCAGCAATGCGAAGGGCCTCTCCCATCATGTGGGTGACCGAGATCGAGTGGTCGAACATCCAGCCAATCCCGGACACGCCGCCGGCAATCAGCGAGGCCAAGCCTACGATCGCGCCGCCGACAATGGCCGCCGCGAATGCCCACAAAACAGCAACACCGAGCGGCCGCGCCACTCCCGCGACAGGGAACGGCCTGAAGAACCGCCGGTTCGAATCAGTCATGGCCTACAGAGTGCCAGATCGACGGCCCGTTCGCCTCTCTCACGAGCGGAGGAAATGGCCGATCACCTTGATCAGACGCTCGGTGCGGTCCTCCGTCACGAAGTGCCCGGAATGACGAAGGCGGGTGTGCGGTTGACCCACAGCCCCGGGAATGGCGGCTTTGAAGACCTCCTCGGTTCCGCTGCTGATGGGGTCGAGGTCGCTGAAAGCGGTCAAGAACGGCTTCTTGAACCGGCGAAGCGATCGCCACGCGTCCCGGTTCTCAGCAGCAGAGGGATCGTCGGGATGGATCGGCACCAGCGACGGCAACGCTCTGGCGCCGGACTTGAACGATTCGTCGGGAAACGGCGCGTCGTAGGCAGCAATCACCTCCTGGGGCAGATCGACAAAGCATCCGCCGTTCACGATCTGCCCGACCGGCAGCACCGGCATGTTGTGAGCCATGAGCTGCCACGTCGCAAACTCAGACGACATCACCTGAGTTCCGGTCGGAAGTCCGGCATTCATCGCGATGACTCTGGCGAACCTCCGAGATCCCCTGGCCACGACGCGGAGGCCGATCAGACCGCCCCAATCGTGGACGATGAGCGTGACCCGACGGGGGTTCACTGCCTCGAACCAGGCCGCGGTCCACTCGACCATGCGCTCATAGGAGTAGTCGTCGATCGAAGCTGGCTTGTCCGACCGGCCGAATCCGACCAGGTCGGGAGCAAGCACCCGGTACCCGGCCCGGACGATCGGAGGGATCAGATGCCGAAACAGGTAGGACCAGGTTGGCTCTCCGTGCATCAGAACCACACACGGGGCTCCGGCCGGGCCCTCGTCGATTGAGTGGATTCGAATGGCAGGGCCCCACTCGTTGGGGATCTCCACGTAATGCGGCTCGAACGGGAAATCGGGAAGCATCTCGAACCGCTTGTCCGGAGTACGGAGAACCTTCATCTCTACACCTTGCACACGCCGGCGTTGCGCGCAGCCCGCCGGTCGCAACCGCGACCGAGGCCCCCTGCTCAACCTACCGAACGGTCGGGGTCGGTTTCCCGGGCCAAACGACCCTTTCGACGTTGTTCCGTCAGGGAAACTCGAGGGTCGGCGATTGGCAACCCGGCGCCCCTCGTCCAGGGCGAGGAGCAATACCCGGATTACACCAGCGGGTCGCGCTTCGGCGCAGCCTTTTCGCGTTTCTCGGTGAGATCGACGAGCTCATCGTTGAGGTCGATCACCGGGTCGGGGACCGATCCGGAGGTGGGGAGATCGATGAACGTTTCCCGCGGCTCGCCTTCGACATCAGGGTCGAAGGCCGACATCGGGCTTCTCCTGCCTTGAGCCTGGATCTCCTGCCCGATACGAATATCAACATGGCCCGTTCTTTGCCGGCGGGGAAGGTCGACGAACGTGGCTCCAGATCGGGGCCGCTCTCGAGGCACCACCGGTGCCGGGCGCACCTCTTCGGGAGCTTCAGAGCGCACCGCGATTCGATCGTCGACCTCTTCCCGGCGACTCGAGCGAGCGAAGAAGACCATCACCAGGCCCACCGTCAGCACCACGAGAGCCCCACCGATGATGAGCCATCCGGCCGCCCCACCGGACTCAACGGACTGCGCAGCAAGCAACGGACCGACCATCGTGCTCTGCCGCATGTTGTTTGATCGGATGTGAACCCCTCGATCGATCTACGAAATATATCCGAGATTGTCTCCAAAGGGGGTGATCATTTCGTGTGCAAGAAAGCCGCGCGACCGGATCTCGGCCGATGGCCGTCCTTGGAGTTCAGGACCACGGATCGGCGGGCAACGAAGCCAAATCCTCTTCAGATGTGAGATCGACGACGACGTCTCTCAAGTCGAGGACCGTACCGACCGCCGGTTCGGACTCGAGTTCGGTCAGGTCGACTACCACGACAGGATGGTCCGGATACGGCAGGGGCGGAGCATCGGCCGCGCCGTGATCGGCGAGCGGCAGACGGGGAAGTGAGTCGCCCGACGCAGCGGGACCAGGCGGCGCGGCGGGTGCAACTTCGTCGAGGCGCACCACTCGCCCGCCCGGCGGACCCTGTCGCGGATCTTCAACGACTTCCACCGGATAGTCCCGACGTGCGAAGAGACTCGACGGCATCTCGGCAATACTTGGCCGTCCCCTCGACCAACTCAGGGATGCCACCAGTCCGATCACCACTGTGACGATGGCAAGAAGAGTCAACCATCGCCAGTCGGTGAACCCATCCAGAACCTGGGCAACGCGCCAACTCACAGTCGAACCCCTTGTCTCATCGGACGTCTGACGGCTCCGCTGAGCTTATCGAATACGGCCGGCTCCTGCAGACCAGGGCTCGCGAAAACCCGGGTCGAGCATGGTTTTCGCGCCCCAAGGTGTCTGCGATACAGTGTCGAGCGCTTCCCCCGGCACACCAGACGACAGGTTTGGCTCGCCGTTTCCCGGTTTGACAAGAAAGCCACGTGTCATGCGCGGAATAGCACGCACCGGTGGTTGACGACTTCCACGCGTGTAACTACATTCGAGTAACACACCACCAGATGTCGTGGTCAGAGAAGCCATCGACCACTACATGTAGTGGTATGTCTGGAAAAACGTTGCAGACGCTGTACTCATGTGTCTGCCTGATGGGCCCCGCCGAGCGCGGGGCATTCGGTCCCCTGGGGCATGGCGAAGGGGACACTGGAGAGGGAGAAACGACATGGGCCAAGGCCTGCGGATCAGCCGGCGCTTCACGCAACCCGGCGCCGACCCATACGAGAATATCGCTTGGGAGCATCGCGATTCGAGAATCAGCAACCCGGACGGTTCGATCGTGTTCGAGATGACCGATGCCGAGATTCCGGCCTCCTGGTCTCAGGTTGCTACCGACATCATGGTGTCGAAGTACTTCCGCAAAGCCGGCGTCCCGCAGTACGACGCCGACGGCCGTGAGATCCTCGATGAATCCGGCCACCGGGTCACGGGACCTGAGCGATCTGCCAAGCAGGTCTTCAACCGACTCGCAGAGACCTGGCGATTCTGGGGCCAGACGAAGGGCTACTTTGCCGGCGAAGACGACGCGCAGGCGTTCGAGGACGAACTCAAGTACATGCTCGCCAAGCAGATGGCTGCTCCGAATTCTCCGCAGTGGTTCAATACCGGCCTGTTCCACAATTACGGGCTGACCGGACCGGCTCAAGGATTCTGGTTCGTCGACGACGAGACCGATGAACTCGTCGCCTCCCCCGATTCCTACTCGCGCCCGGCTCCCCACGCCTGCTTCATCCTCTCCGTAGGCGACGATCTCGTTAATCCCGGCGGCATTATGGACCTCTGGGTGCGAGAGGCCAGGATCTTCAAGTTCGGCTCTGGGGCCGGGTCGAACTTCTCAAATATCCGTGCCGAGAACGAGCTCCTCTCTGGTGGAGGCAAGAGCTCCGGCGTCATGTCGTTTCTCAAGATCGGCGATCGGGCCGCCGGCGCGATCAAGTCGGGCGGCACGACGCGTCGCGCCGCCAAGATGGTGATCCTCGACGTCGACCATCCCGATATCGAAGCATTCATCAACTGGAAGAAGGTCGAGGAGGACAAGGCCAAGATCCTCATCCAGAACGGCGGTTTGCCTGCGGACTTCAACGGCGAGGCGTACGCAACCGTTTCAGGTCAGAACTCGAACAACTCTGTTCGCATCAGCAACGACTTCGTGCAGGCAGTCACGGAAGACGGCGACTGGCACCTGACGAACCGTAAGGACGGATCGATCCGCAAGACGGTCAAGGCCAGGGACATCTGGAGCCAGATCGCCAACGCCGCCTGGGCGTGCGCCGATCCGGGGCTCCAATACCACACCACAATCAACCAGTGGCACACCTGCCCCGCCGGCGGTGAGATCAAGGCCTCCAACCCGTGTTCGGAATACATGTTCCTCGATGACACGGCCTGCAACCTGGCCAGCCTCAATCTCGTCACGTTCTATGACGACACCACTCATGTCTTCGATATCGAAGCCTATGAGCACGCCATCCGGTTGTGGACGGTCGTGCTCGAGATCTCCGTGGCAATGGCCCATTTCCCCTCGGAGGAGATTGCGCGCGGTTCGTATGACTACCGGACGCTCGGCCTCGGATATGCGAACCTCGGCTCGCTGCTGATGCGCCAGGGAATCGCGTACGACTCCGACGAAGGTCGTGCGATTGCAGGGGCGCTCACCGCCATCCTGACCGGAAATGCCTATGCAACCAGCGCCGAGATGTCGGTCGCGGTGGGGCCGTTCCCGAAGTACCACGAGAACCGCGAGTCGATGCTGCGGGTCATCCGTAACCACCGGCGGGCTGCCTACGGAGCCACCGACTTCGAGGAGATCGGCCACGAAGTCATGGCGGTCGACGACACTCAATGTCCCGTCGACCTCGTCACCGCCGCTCGTTCTTCGTGGGATCGGGCGCTCGACTGGGGCATCGAGGTCGGGTTCCGGAACGCACAGGCAACCGTCCTGGCCCCGACCGGCACGATCGGCCTGCTGATGGACTGCGACACCACCGGCGTCGAGCCCGACTTCTCCCTCGTGAAGTTCAAGAAGCTGGCCGGCGGCGGCTACTTCAAGATCGTCAACCAGTCCGTCGCTCCTGCTCTGGCTGCGCTCGGATATCAAGATGCCCAGATCGAGGACATGGTCAACTACCTCGTCGGGACCAACACCCTGCTGGGCGCCCCGCATATCAATCGTGAGTCACTCACCCAAAGAGGTTTCAGCGGCGACGATCTCACCAGGATTGAGAAGGCGCTGCCGACTGTGTTCGACCTTAGGCACGCCTTCTCGCCGTACGTGCTGGGAGAAGAGACACTCGAACGGCTCGGATTCTCACACGAGTGGGATGGTTCGGTCGATTTCGATGTGCTCACGAGGCTCGGTTTCTCGCGCTCGCAGGTCATCGAAGCCAACGACGCCATCTGCGGCCGGCAGACCATTGAAAAGGCTCCGCACCTCGCCGACGAGCATCTTCCGGTGTTCGACACGGCCAACCGCAATGGTCGCTACGGGACCCGGTTGATCCATCACGGCGGCCACATCAAGATGATGGCTGCGACCCAGCCGTTCATCTCCGGGGCCATTTCGAAGACGATCAACATGCCTCATGAGGCAACCCCTGAAGACATCCAGGGCGCCTATGAGCTGTCCTGGCGACTCGGTCTGAAAGCGATGGCTCTCTACAGAGACGGCTCGAAAGCTTCGCAACCGCTGTCGTCGACGACCGACGAGGCCGACAACGAGGAACAGGACCAGGACATCAACGCTGCCCTCCAGCAAGAGAAGGCGCTGGCCTGGGGGCAGATCCCCGCCGGCCTCTCTCCGACGGAGGCGTACGAACAGGGGATGCAGCCGCCTCGCTTCCTGCTTCCTGCGCGCCGGATGGGGTTCACGCAGGAAGCCCGGATCGGCGGGCACAAGGTGTTCTTGCGTACCGGAGAATACGAGGACGGGACCTTGGGTGAGCTGTTCATCGACCTCGCCAAGGAAGGCGCCACCTTGCGCGGCATCCTGTCGTGTTTCGCGATCGCGGTGAGTAAGGGTCTCCAATACGGTGTTCCGCTCGAGGAGTTCGTCGACACGTTCGTGTTCCAGACCTTCGAGCCGCGCGGCATGGTCGAAGGACATCCAAATATCAAGATGGCGAACTCAATCGTCGACTACGTCTTCAGGGCGCTCGGCGTCGAATACCTCCATCGGGATGAGCTGGCACAGGTACCACCAATCCGACCCAGCGAACTGCCGGAACCACCGAAGGGCCTGGCTGTGGAGGCCGGCGTGCAGTTGGACCTCACCGAAGCGGCGATGGAAGGCCAGATCGATGCTCAGATCGAAGCAGCCCGATTCGTCGACTCGCCGGACTCCCGGCCGAATGGTTCAAACGGAAGTGGCACGCTGGTGCACACCTCGTCCAATCCTGGTGGATACGGGCGGCGGGAAGCCGGCGTAGCCGCTACCGCAACTGCCACGAAGACGGCGATGGGAACGGCGACCGATGTGAGCGACGCGCCGGCATGTCCCAACTGCGGGAACATCACCATGCGCAGCGGTTCATGTCATGTCTGTCTCACGTGCGGCGAGACTACGGGCTGCTCGTAAGACGAATCGGCGGGAGGCGCGACACGAGGCGTCGGCAACGGCGCCTCTGCCGCGTGGTCATTCCTACGCCGGGGTCTCCGACACCTTGGTCGGCAATCGCAGAATATAGGTGCTGATCGCAAGCGCCAGCATCACAAGTCCGACGCGGACGGTCGAGTTCGAGACTGCGAAACCAACCGTGATCGAGAAGGTGGCGGCTATGGCGATGATGGACAAAACCTTGGAACGCGCCGTGAACCCGAGTCCGGCGCGCCAGTCCCGGACGATTGGGCCGAACAGCCGATGTCCCACCAACCACTGATCAAATCGCTCTGAGGACCGGGAGAAGAAGTACGCGGCCAGCAGCACCGGGCCGGTCGTGGGAATTCCAGGCAGAACGATGCCGATGATGGAGACGCCGAGACTCAGGAACCCGAGTCCGGCCAGCATGATCCGAGTTGAGCGGCGCCTTGCCTGTTTCGCCATGGTGAGGAGCATATCGAGTTGTGTTCCAACAGCATGTCGGAACGGCGGTTCACCGGAGGGCCGTCAATCGGACGATGCGATGCAGCGTTATTTATCCGAGCGTCGCGCCTTGGACAAACCTGAATTCAGTCGCGCCCGGGTCCCGTCGAGGAGCCGGCGCGCCCAAACGAACTCGCCGGCGAGAATCGCCAGGCCCGGCAGGATCAGAAGGAAACCGGGGACAAGCGGCAGGAACAAGCCGAGGATGCCGACGATCAGAAGCAGCCCGCCGACCGTCGTGACGACGATGCGGACGACCAGATGGCGTTGCGACTTCTCCTGCATCATCACACATTGCCATATACGCAAGGCAATGCCGGACCGCAGCGTTGGTCCCGGCCCAGACGATCAGGACCTCGCCGGAAAGAGAGACGGTGGCGTTATCCTCAGAACGGATGGCACACGACACGATCCTGGTCCGCATTCGCGGACGCGACGCACCCGGCATCACCGCCGGGTTGCTCGATATCTTGTCCCTCGGCGGCGCCCAGGTACACGATATGGAACAAGTCGTCGTTCGGGGCCGGCTGACGCTCGACCTGCTCGTGGGGCTGTCCGAGGAGCATCAGACACTGAAGGACCTCTTGTTCTTCGGGTGGCAGCGAGGGATCGAAATCGAATTCGACGTTGTCGACGACCAACCGGTCCCTCCGATCGGCCCCCGCTACGCCGTCACGCTCCTGGCGCCGGATCTATCGGCCGATGCACTGGCCGGAGCTACCGCCGCCATCGCCGGGGCGGGCGGCAACATCGATCGCATCCTCCGGCTCTCCGACTACCCGGTCATGAGCTACGAGTTCATAGTGTCGGGAGCAGACTTCGACCATCTCCGCAAGGGACTCCTCGATGCTTCGCAAGCGTTCCGGCTCGATATCGCAGTGCAACCCGAGGGCCTGCAGCGGCGCGCCAAACGACTAGTGGTCCTCGATGTCGATTCGACGTTGATCGAGAACGAGGTCATCGACCTTCTCGCCCAGGAGGCCGGCCGGGTCGAGGCGGTGGCCGCCATCACCGATAGGGCCATGCGCGGCGAACTCGACTTCGAGGCGGCGCTGCGATCACGTGTCGAGACACTCCGGGGCCTCGACACGGCGGCACTCGAGCGTGTCGCCGCGAAGATCTCCCTGACGCCGGGAGCCAGGACGTTCGTTCGCACCCTCAAGCGCCTCGGCTATGAGATCGTGTTGGTCAGCGGCGGGTTCGAGTTCTTCGTCGACGCGCTGGGGGCGGACCTCGGAGTAGACCACACCTTCGCCAACCGGTTGGTCATCGAGAACGGAACCCTGACCGGAGAGCTCGAAGGGCCAATCATCGATCGCGCGGGCAAGGCCGAGGTGCTGCGCCGGATCGCCGCCGAACGCGGCATTCCCGTTGAGCAAACGGTCGCGGTCGGCGACGGCGCCAACGACCTCGACATGCTCGCCGCCGCCGGATTGGGTATCGCCTTCAATGCGAAGCCCCTCGTGCGAGCGGCGGCGGACACCGCCGTTTCGGTTCCCTACCTCGACGCAATCTTGTTCCTCCTCGGGATCCGCCGGGACGACGTCGAAGCAGCAGATGCCGCCGACCCGACCTTCGACAGGGAACCCAGACGAGGTCCAGCCCAGACCTGAGGTTTTCTCGGCAATGCTGTGTACGGTTTTCGCGCCATTGCATTGCGCAGAAAACATCAGGGAGTTTCTCGGCAATGCTGTGTACGGCTTTCGCGCCACTGCATTGCGTAGAAACCTCCGACTAACCGAAGCCGCGATCGTCCTGCTTGAGGGCCGTGTCGACCGAGAGCGCGGTGGCAACAACCAGCGACAGCAAGGGCTGCGACAGACGGCTGTGGATCTGCACCACGTAGTTGTCGGCCGTCGTGAACATCGTCTTGGCCAGACCTTCCCAGGTCTTCGTGATCCTGGCCACCTCACTACCCGTTGCGTCTTCTATGCGGAAGTTCCAGGCCCGCCAGTTCTCTGCTTTCACGGCACCGAGTTCCTGGCCGTTCGACTCGAGTCCGAAATTGATCTTGCCGATCATGTTCCGCTGGACGATGCGACCCAGCTCTCGCCCGGAACCATCCTCGACTACCACTGTGGACTTGAATACCTTGGCCGGACGGGTGAGTCTGAGTACAACGGTGCCGGACATATCGGTGATCTCGAGCCGGTGGGTCAGGAACTGGTCCACGGATGAGATCAGGCGCATCGCTTTCTTCAGCGTTGACTGCCCGACTTGGTTGACCGAGCCGATCTGTTTGCCGTTCTGGTCGAAGACGCCGTACTGATTGGTCAACTCGATCAGCTTGGCCTTCTGATTGACCACCAGCACCGGCTCGCTGAAGAGATCGCCTCCACCGCTACCGGGGCTTTGGATCCCCGCACCGTCGTAACCGCTCCCGGTCACCTGCCGGCGAATCTTCTCCGGATCGGACGCATCGTCGAGCGTGAGCGCGGCGTCTAGACGGTCGAGTCCGTCGGTTGGATCGGTCGATTGCACGCCGTTGTCCGCAACATGTTCGGTCCAGGTGGAACCGTTCCAGTAACGGTATTGGTGACGCTTGGTGGGATCGGCGAGCCAGCCGGCTTCGATAGTCATAGCCAGATAGTGGTGCCTGGACGTGCCCGTGGCAAGCGCGTTCCGGCAATCATCAGGCGGGAGTCGTAATCTGCCTGCCAACCAATCGAGAAGGACTAATGAACATTCCGCCGAACGTCGATGAGCGCCTCGGTTCCGAGCCGCTCATCTGGATGACCACCGTGACCACGACCGGGCGCCCCCAGCCTTCTCCGGTCTGGTTCCTGTGGAACGGCGAAGACATCCGGATGTTCAGCAAAGACAACACGGCGAGGCTGAGCAACATCGCAGGCAACCCGCACGTCTCCCTCAATCTGGACGGTGACGGACGCGGAGGAGCAATCGTTGTCATCGAGGGCACGGCGCAGGTCGAGCGCGACCATCCCCCGGCGTGGGCAATGCCCGAGTACATCGAGAAGTACCAGTCGTTCCTCAACCGTTATGGATGGACGGCGAAGAGCTTCTCCGCCGACTATCCGGTACCCATAGTCATCCGACCGACCCGCCTGCGCTCCTGGTAGCACACCCGAGGCAGCTTTGTGAGCCGCCCAAGGTGACCTCAGGCTCGGGCCTCTCGCAACGACTCCTCGAACACGGACAGGGTCTTCGCCGCGTCTTCTTCGGTGTGGGCGGCACAGAGGAACCACGGCTCGAGCGCATCATCGACCGGAAACACTCCCTTGCCGATCATCCTGCGGATGACGTCCCCGTACAACTCCTCGTCATGGTTGGCCGCGTCCCGGAAATCACGAGGCGGCTCGTCGGAGAAGACGAGCCCGAACATGGCGGGGACACCCGGAACATGGGCCGGCACGCTCTGCTGTGCGCAAATAGCGGCGAAGCCTTCCATCAGCATCCGTCCGACCGTCTCGATCCGGGTATACGGCTCACCCGTCGCCAGCTTGGCGATTGTGGCGCCGGCCGCCGCCACCGCGACTCCGTTGGCCGAGTAGGTTCCTGCCTGAGCGATCCCGCCCTCCGCCCATCCCTTGATAGCGTCGCCTCGCCCGGCAATCGCGGCCACAGGAAACCCGTTCCCCATGGCTTTCGCAAAGGTCCCGAGATCGGGATCGATTCCGAAGTACTCACCGGCTCCACCGAGGCCCATGCGGAAGCCCGTCTTGACCTCATCGAAGATCAACACGGACCCGTAGTCCGTGCACAACCGGCGCAGGCCCTCGAGGAAACCGTCTTCCGGCATGATGCCAAAAGCGTTGCCGAGCATCGGCTCAACGATGACGCCCGCAATCTGGTGACCCTGGTCTCTGAATAGCCGCTCGACACCTTCCAAGTCATTGAACGGCAGCACCCGTATGTACGACCGGATGGTCTCCGGAATGCCGGACGAACTCTGCCAGGGAACCGGCTGCGAGCGCGAACCGAGTGCAGCGGGCGGAGCACCGGCTGTGGAGAACATGACATAGTCGTGGACGCCGTGATACTGGCCCTCGAACTTGAGGATGACATCACGACCGGTGACGCCTCTCGCCAGCCGGATGGCGTGCATGGTCGCCTCGGTGCCGGTGTTGCCGAAACGAAGCTGCTCAGCCCATGGAACGGCAGCTAGAAACTGCTCTGCAGCTTCGACTTCCCGGCGCTGGGTCATCGCGAACGTTGTGCCGGCGAGAGCAGCTTCCGACACGGCGGCGGCAACATCCGGATCGCCATGACCAAGGATGACGGGACCGAAGCCGAGCTGGTAGTCGATGTAGCGATTGCCATCCATGTCGATGACGTGGCCACCTTCCCCGTGGTCGATGACCATCGTGTCGTCATCGCCCCAGTATCGGAACTGGCTCGACACGCCATTGACCAGCGCCGCCTTGGCTCGACGGAACCAGGCCGCCGTCTGTTCACCCTGCAACCCCATGAGTTCTCCTCCTGCCATGGATACAACGGACTTTCGATTTCAATGACTCAGCGTCGGCGGACAAAGCGACACGAAAAACTCAGACGGAAGCGTTGACTGCGTGGCGATCACAATGCTACCGATGCTCGAGCCAGGCCGGAACCCCGCGCCGGGCGAAGCGAGGAGCCGCTCCCATCGGCAATAATGAGGCGACCTGATTCTGGAGAGCGATGGCACCAACTCTGAAGATGTACCTTGGCGGCGAATGGACCGAAGGTACCGGCGATCACGCCCACGACCTCATCTCCCCCGTGACGGGCGAGCACATTGCGACGGTTCCGCTTCCATCCAACGCGGATGTTGATCGCGCAGTCACGGCAGCTCGCCGGGCGGCCGACGAAATGCGGCACTGGTCGGCCTTCGAGAGAGCGGATCTCTGTCTCCGGATAGCGGCGGCCATCGAACCGCTGGAATCAGAGATTGCCCGAATCCAGACCCTCGAGCAGGGCAAGCCCTATCACGCTGAGTCACTTGCCGACATCGCGGAGGCCAACCAGTACTTCTACAACGCGGCCGAAGATGTGAAACGGCTGACCGGTGAGGTGATCCCCACCTCCGACCGCAACAAACGCATGTTCACCTTCCACCGGCCGATCGGCGTGTGGGCGGCGATCACGCCCTGGAACTTCCCGGTGACCATACCCCTCGAGTACGTCGGCCCGGGCCTCGCCACCGGCAACTCCGTCATCGTCAAACCACCTGAGTTCACCTCGTGGGCACTGTTGAAACTGGCAGAGGCATTCGACGAGGCCGGAGTACCGAAGGGGGCAATCTCCGTCCTACCCGGAGATGGCCGGGTAGGCGAGGCGCTGGTCACTCACGACGGAGTAGACGCAATCGGTTTCACCGGATCGTCGGCAACCGGCAAGCGGATCATCGCCCAAATGGGGGTGAAGCGGTCGATCATGGAGATGTCCGGCAACGGACCGACAATCGTCACGGCAGATGCCGATGTCGAGGCGGCCGCTCCCCTGGCGGTGTACGGGGCTTACTACAACGCAGGCCAGGTCTGCTGCGCCACCGAGCGTGTCATCGTGCTCGACGAGGTTCACGATCGGTTCGTCGAGTTGGCAGTCGCAGCTGCGTCCGACGTCAAGCTGGGAGATCCATTCGACGAGACTACAAACATGGGTCCGCTGAACAACGAGCCGACCGCGGCAAAGATGGACCGCCACCTGGCCGACGCCCGCGACCGGGGTGGGCGGGTACTGGTCGGCGGAGGAAGATCACCGGGACACCCGACCGACCTCTACTACGACCTGACGATCGTCGACAACGTGCCTGAGGAAAGCGCTCTCTCGCAGGAGGAGTCGTTTGGGCCGGTCCTTCCCATCCTGCGCGCCGCAGATGACGCCGAAGCGGTGGCGATCGCCAACCGTTCGAGGTTGGGCCTGCAGGCTGCTGTATTCACCCAGAGTCTCTCCAAGGCTTTTTGGTACGCCGACCGAATCCGGTCGGGTACGGTCGTTGTCAATGACTCGACCGACTTCTGGGAGACCTTCCAGCCGTTCGGAGGAGCGGCCGGGACGGACACCGGCTGGGGGCGTGGAAGAATCACGGAGTTCACCGACCTGCAAACGGTCGTATTCGACATCGGCCGCACTGAATGACGGCAGCAGCAGTCGGCATCAAGGGAGTGACGAAGCGGTTCGGCGACGTCGTAGCCGTCGAAAGCATCGACCTAGAGATCACAGACGGCGAATTCTTCTCATTGCTCGGGCCGTCTGGATGTGGGAAGACCACCACACTGAGGATGATCGCCGGACTCGAATACCCAACCGAGGGCAGCATCACCATCCATGGCGAAGAGATGGGGTTGCGTCCGCCCAACAAGCGACCGGTCAACACCGTCTTCCAGTCATATGCACTGTTTCCGCACATGACGGTGTCCGGCAACGTTGCGTTCGGTCTTCAGATGCAGAAGATCTCCGAAGATGCAACAAGACGACGGGTTGGTGAGGCAATCGATCTCGTCCGGCTCTCGGGAATGGAGAATCGCCGACCGGGAATGCTCTCCGGAGGTCAGCAGCAGCGAGTTGCCCTCGCCAGGGCACTGGTCAATCGGCCGCAGGTCCTCCTGCTCGATGAGCCACTCGGCGCCCTCGACCTCAAGTTGCGGCAAGCCATGCAACTCGAACTCAAAGAGATCCAGCGCGAGGTGGGTATCACCTTCGTCTACGTGACGCACGATCAAGAAGAAGCGCTGACCATGTCCGACCGCATTGCGGTGATGAATGAGGGCCAACTGCTTCAGGTCGCTCCCTCGGAAGAGATATACGAGCGACCCAACACGCGGTTCGTCGCTGAGTTCATCGGCGAAACGAATTTGATTTCGGGCACCGTTGTTGAGTCCGGGATCGTGAAGCTGGCAGACGGCAGCATCGTCAAAGCCAGAACTCATTCGGGTGCCGGGACCGCCGTGACGCTCAACCTGCGACCCGAGAAGATCGACCTGCATCACACGGAGGACTCCGTACCTGGGCACTTCAACAAGCTGGCCGGCACGATCGTCCGCAGGCTCTACTTCGGCGACTCACACTTCTACGAAGTCGACTTCGGCCACTCGATCGTCGACGCACGAGAGGAGAATCGGCCGGGCCGGGAACGCTTCGCGGAAGGCGCCCCCATCATCGCCGCCTTTCACCCGGATTCGGCTGAGGCGTTGACCGAATGACGACGGACGGGCCGGTCACCGCCGAACTGGAGGCCGCTGCCGACCGGGCGGAGTCGCGCCGCGGTTTGTTCCTGGCTCTGCCTTCCTACATATACCTGTTGTTCCTATTCGCACTGCCGCTGCTCATCATCGGTGTGTACTCCTTCGCCAGCCGGTCCCGCACCGGCATGCCCAAGCTCGAAGGCTGGAATCTCGACTCGATCACGAAGCTGTTCACCGATGATCTGATCCGTTCGATCTTTGCGCGGTCGCTGATCGTCGCCGTTCTCACGACTGTGTTCTGCTTGCTGGTCGGCTATCCATTCGCCTACTACATCGCCACCAGATCCGAGAAGATGCGAAACATCCTGCTTGTCTTCGTGATGATCCCGTTCTGGACCAACTTCCTGGTCCGCACCTATGCCTGGCGGGTTCTGCTCGGCGAGGACGGTCTGATCACCGCACTGGGCAGGTTCTTGAACTTGTGGGATTCCATGCTGTTCACGCTGCCGGCCGTCTACATCGGCCTGGTGTACGGCTTCCTGCCGTTCATGGTGCTGCCGTTGTACGCCTCCATCGAGCGACTCGACTGGTCGCTGGTCGAGGCGGCCCGAGATCTGTATGCATCCGGATGGGTGGCGTTTCGCAAGGTCACGCTGCCGCTCACCAAGCAGGGCATCATCGCCGGTTCGATTCTCGTCTTCATCCCGAGCCTGGGCGCCTACGTGACGCCGGACATCCTGGGCGGAGCGAAGACCACGCTCATCGGCAATTACGTCGTCAATCAGTTTCTGACCGCCCGCAACTGGCCGCTCGGATCGTCCCTATCGATGGCGATCATGATGGTCATGCTGGTCGCCACCGTCTTCTACTTCCGGTCGGGAGCAAAGACGCTATGACCACTCGCAACGGATCGGCTCTCACCCGCCGCCTCGATCGGATCCTCAAAGGCCACGCCTGGTTCGTGTATCTGTTCTTCTATCTCCCGATCCTCGTGTTGATTGTGTTCTCGTTCAATGAGAGTCGGTTCTTCACGTGGGAGGCTCTGTCGCTGCGGTGGTACCGACAGATGTTCGCCAATGACAACCTGATGGCTGCACTGTGGGCGTCTCTGCAGGTAGCGGCGATTTCCACCGTGATTTCAACGGTCCTTGGGACCGCCGCGGCGCTGGCGCTCGAACGCTACAAACGCTGGCTCGGCAAGCGGACGTTCGACGCGCTGCTTTATCTTCCGGTCATCATCCCGGACGTGACCATGGCCGCCATGTTGCTCGTCTTTTTCACTTCCCTTGGCCAACAACTGAGTATCACGACCATTGTCCTCAGCCATATCGCCTTCAACATTTCGTTCGTTTCAATCGTCGTGCGAGCTCGCCTCGCCAATCTGGACCCGGCGCTCGAGGAAGCTGCGGCCGACCTCTACGCGGGCCGGTGGCAGGCTTTCAGGAGGATCACGTTGCCGTTGATCATGCCGGGGGTATTGGGCGGAGCCTTGCTGGCGTTGACCCTTTCGCTAGACGATGTGGTCATCACCCAGTTCGTCAAGGGCCCGGATACTTTGCCGACGTTCGTCTTCGGTCTGATCAAGCGGGGTGTCACCCCTGAGATAAACGCCGTCTCAACGCTCATGTTGACGGCTTCCGTGGTCCTGGTACTCAGTTCACTAGCCTTGCAGAGACGGAATTGATAGGAGGAGTGGGCAGTGAGACGAATACTGATGATCGGATTGGCGTTCGCATTACTTGCGGCCGCTTGTGGGGGGGACGGGAATGCCGAACTGGTGGACGCAGCCGCCGCCTGTGAGGTCGGAGACGTCGATGGTGACCTGGACCTATACAACTGGTCTGAGTACATCGACCCGGAACTGATCACCGCCTTCGAGGCGGAGTACGCCGTAGCGGTCAACGAATCGTTCTACGACTCGAATGAGGCGATGCTCCCGCAGATCGAATCGGGTGGCAATGACTACGACCTGGTCGTGCCGTCCGACTACACGGTGACGATCATGTCGGAGGAAGGCCTGATCATTGCACTCAACAAGGATGCGATCCCGAATCTGAGCAACCTCGATCCTGCCTTCACCGGCCTCCCATACGACGAGACCGACGAATACTCGGTTCCCTACCAGTGGGGCACCAGCGGTATCGGCTACAGCTACGACGTTGTACCGGAAGACTGGGAGGTGAGTTGGGAGATCATCTTCGACCCCGCCTTCGCTCCCGATGTGTCCGGCAGCATCTCCCTTCTCAACGACCCGCGGGAAACGATAGGTATCGCACTCAAGTATCTGGGCTACTCCATCAACACGACCGACCAGGCAGAACTGGATGAAGCGGTCGAACTGCTCCAAGGCATCAAGGACCGCGTCAAGCTGTTCGATTCGGATCAGTTCGAAGACCTGCTCGTATCCGGTGAGACCACGGTCGCGCACGGCTGGTCCGGCGACTTCTTCGCCGCATTCGACGAAGCGTCCGACGACGAGTACGACGCCTATGAGGAGTTCGGATACGGCATTCCCAAGGAAGGGGCGGTGGCCTGGGTTGACACGATGGCCATTCCCATCACCGCCGATGCTCCATGCACCGCCCACACCTTCATCAACTTCCTTCTCGACCCTGAGAATGGAGCCGCGTTGACGAACTTCAACTTCTACGCCAGCCCGAACGCGGCGTCGGAGCCCTTCGTTGATCCCGAGATTCTCGACGATGAGACGATCTATCCCCCCGACGAGGTGTTCGAGCGCCTCGAGTTCCTCGCCGATACCGGCGACTTCGAGACCAACTACTCGGACGCCCTCAACGAGGTGAAAAGCTAGGAGCCGTTGGTGGGGACGGCCCTCGGGCCGTCCCCACCACAACCTCCGCCCGCCATGGGCTACCGGCTCGCTCATTGCGAAGCGTCGGAGTCTCAGCGGGTCGGACGCCAGAGCTTGGAGGAAGAAATGCCCCGCGACCCCCGATTTGACGTCCTGTTTGAGCCCGTCCGGATTGGACCTGTGACGGCTCCGAACCGCTTCTATCAGGTGCCCCACTGCACGGGCATGGGGTATCGCCGTCCCCAGACACTCGCCGGGTTGCGCGGGGTCAAGGCCGAGGGCGGGTGGGGCACGGTTTGTACTGAGTACTGCTCAATCCACCCCTCATCGGACGACGAGCCTTTCCCGTCCGCATCGCTTTGGGACGACCAGGACGTGACGGCCCTGGCGATGACGGTCGACAGGATTCACGAACACGGTGCTCTTGCAGGTGTCGAGTTGTGGCACGGCGGGGCGGCCAGCGCCAACCACTATTCCCGTGAGGCGCCCCTCGGCCCCTTCAGCCGGCCGGCCGGAGTGTGGGACCCGGTGCAAACGCGGGCGATGGACAAGGCCGACATTCGAGAGCTGAAGCGCTGGCACCTCGAAGCCGCCCGTAGGGCACAGCGCGCCGGCTTCGACATCGTTTACGTCTACGCGGCTCACTGGTATCTCATTCGCCAGTTCCTGCTCCCATCGAATCAAAGGGGCGACGAGTACGGCGGCTCGCTCGAGAACCGCGCACGGCTGCTGCGCGAGTTGATCGAGGAGACGAAGGAAGCCGTCGGAGACACCTGTGCGGTGGCCGTGCGCTTCTCCGCCAGCACCGGGGGCCCTGACGACGATCAGGAAACCGCTGAGCCGCGGGAGATGATCCGGCTCCTCGCAGAGCTGCCCGACCTGTGGGATATCACCGTGCACGACTACACCTTCGAAATGGGAACTTCGCGCTTCGTGCCCGAGGCCGGGCTCGAAGCGACGATGTCGTGGGTCAAGAGCGTGACCAACAAACCGGTCGTCAGCGTTGGACGTTTCACTTCCCCTGAGACGATGTTGCGCCTCGTTCGGCAGGGCGTAATCGATCTGGTCGGCGCAGCTCGTCCCTCGATTGCCGACCCATTCATACCCCATAAGATCTCAGAAGGACGGGAAGACGAGATCCGCGAGTGCATCGGCTGCAACATTTGCTACACGGGCGATCAGACGGGGACGCCGATCCGCTGCACACAAAACCCCACCATGGGAGAGGAGTGGCGGAAAGGATGGCACCCCGAGTACATCCCGGCGAAGGGATCCGATTCATCCGTTCTGATCGTCGGAGCCGGCCCTGCAGGACTCGAGGCCGCCGTCTCGCTCGGCAAGCGCGGCTACGACGTCACCCTGACAGAAGCACGCCGTGAGTTGGGCGGCCGGGTCACGCTCGAGTCCTCCTTGCCCGGCCTCGCCCAATGGGCTCGCGTCCGCGACTGGCGGCTCAATCAAATCGGGAAACTGCCGAATGTCGAGTTCTACCTCGAGAGCGTGGTCGACGAAGAGCAGATCCTGGAGTTCGGCGCCGATCGCGTTGTGATCGCCACCGGTGCCAAGTGGCGTCGAGATGGCACGGGTCGCTCGCTCGAAGAGCCGATTCCAGGCTGGGATGGCCCGTCGGTCATCACGCCGGACGACATCCTGGCCGGGGTGATGCCGACCGGTCCCGTCGTCGTCTACGACGACGATCACTACTACATGGGCGGTGTCATTGCCGAGAAGCTTCGCCGAACCGGCTTCGACGTCACCCTGGTGACGCCGGCCAACGAAGTCTCTACCTGGACCACTCACACGGAGGAACAGCACCGGATTCAGGAGCGGGTTCTCGGGCTGGGAATAGTGCTGGCGACCGGCACCACACTCGCCGGCGTCGCCGGGCACACGGTGTCGCTGAAGAGCATCCACACGGGGCACTCGCGAGAAGTCGAGGCTGCGAACGTCGTCATGATCACGTCACGGATCCCTCAGGATGATCTCTATTACGCGCTGGTCAATCGCATCGACATCCAGCGAATCGGGGATTGCCTCGCCCCCGGGACGATCGCAACTTCGGTGTATTCAGGACATCGTTGTGCGCGAGAGATGGATTCTGAGTCGATGGTTCCGGTCCCGTTCCGGCGGGAATGAGCAAACGGCACGGCATAGGAGATTCTCCAGAGACGCCGCTCACATTGGGAGGTTCTGGGTCATAGGTTCTAGGTTTTGTGATCGGCCGCGATTACTGACTAGCACCCAGAACCTAGAACCTAGAACTAACGCCTCTCCCTCTCGCCGCATTAGTCGGCATCTTCACATTCTCACGCGCCTGCTCATCGGATCGTAGAAAGAGCGGATTGAGGCAGTTGCCGGGATGCGTTCCATGGCCACTTCGATCTCGTACGTGCCTGCCTCCAGCCAGTCTTTGGTTACCCCGCCTCGATAGTTCAGGTAGCCCATCGCCAAACAGCGATTCTGGGCATAGCTCCACATTCCGGAGCTGGTGCGACCGACTATTCGGCCATCGCGGAAGATGGGCTCGTCGTGGTACAGCAATCGATCCGGGTCTTCGAGCCGGAACTGGATGAGGCGCTTCGCCCTCGGGAGCTCACGTTGCGCAAGCAGAACCTCCCGACCTCTGAACGATGGTTTTTCCCATCCGACTGCGAACCCGAGCCCCGCTTCGAGCGGGGTGTCCTCGTCGGTGATGTCATGTCCCCAGTGGCGATATCCGGCTTCGAGCCGCAGCGTGTTCATTGCGTGATATCCGGCGTTCCTCAATCCGAACTCATCGCCCGCCGCCAAGATGGCGTCGTACAGGGAACCCGTCTCGTCCCACGGGACGTAGAGTTCCCAGCCGAGTTCGCCCTCATAGGTCATGCGCATAGCCAGCACGTTGTGTCCCGCCACTTCAATCCGCTGCGCCGTCCCGAACGGGAACACGTCGTTGGTCAGTCCCGCCGAAGTCAGCTTGGAGAGCAACCCCCGTGAGTTCGGCCCCATCAAGCCGAGTGTCGAGGTCTGCTCCGTGACATCGGTGATGGCCACGTTGTAGCCGCGACATCCTCGGCGAAGCCAGGCGAAGTCACGAGTTCCGGCTGCCGCGGCGGTGACGACCATGTAGTCGTTTTCGTCGATCCTGGTGACCGTGAGGTCGGCCTCGATTCCACCCCGATCATTGCACCATTGCGTGTACACAGCCTTGCCGGCGGGAACATCGACATCGTTCGCGCAAATCTCGTTGAGGGCGGTGAGTGCATCCGGGCCCTCGACACGGATCTTGACGAAGCACGTCTGGTCGAAGAGCCCGACCGCGTTTCGCACTGCACCGCACTCGACACGGGAAGCATCAAACCAGTTCTGCTTGCCGTAGCTGTACTCGTAGACCCGTTCCTGACCCTCGAGGGCAAACCAGTTCGGTCGCTCCCACCCGGCTACCTCACCGAATACTGCACCGCCGGCATCGAGTCGATCGTGGATCGGAGACAGCCGCTGATTGCGGGCGCTCTCGTACTGGCGGAACGGCCAGTGCATGGCATAGAGCAAGCCCAGGCTCTCCGAGATGCGCTCCTGGAGGTAGTGCGGATTCCTCTGGAAAGGAAAGGCACGGCGGATATCGACCGACGCAAGGTCCATGGGTGGATGGCCGTCAGCGATCCAGTCGGCGAGCACCCACCCCACGCCACCTGCCGACTGGAGTCCCACCGAGTTGAAGCCTGCCGCGACGTAGCATCCGTCGACCTCCGGTGCTTCGCCGAGGTAGTACACCCCATCGGGGGTGAAGGCTTCCGGGCCGTTGAAGAAGAGCTCGAGCCCGCACTCCCCCAACGCCGGGACCCGGTGGATGGCCCTCTCGAAGATCGGTCCGATGTGTTCCCAATCCTCCGGGAGGGTACCGAACGAGAAGTCCCGTGGGATACCGTCCAATCGCCATACCTTGGCCCGGGGCTCGAAGAACCCGGCCATTATCTTGCCGGTCTCTTCCTTGAAGTAGGTGTAGCCACCCGGGTCGCGGAGCGTGGGCATACCCCGTTCCACACCGTCGAGCGGCTCAGTGACTATGTAGAAGTGCTCGCAGGCCTGGAGTGGAACGTTGACACCAACCGTCTCGGCGAGGTGACGGGTCCAGATCCCACCGGCAAGCACGACGGTCTCGGTTTCGACGTACCCCTGCTCGGTCTCGACGCCGACGATCCGGCCGTTTTCGGCAACGAGCTTCGTTACTGCGACGCCTTCGATGATCCGCGCTCCGCGCGCTTTGGCACCCTTGGCCAGCGCCATGGTCGTATCGACCGGAGAGGTGACGCCGTCGTCCGGGATGTACAGCGCTCCCACCAGGTCATCGGTGTTGAGGAGGGGAAACAGCTCCTTGGCGCGATCGAGGTCGATCACCTCCGTCTCGACATCAACAGTGGTTGCCATCGTGGCACCGCGCAGGATTTCCTCCCAGCGTTCCTCATCGGCCGCCACCGAGATTGAGCCCGGTGTGCGCCATCCGGTCGCTTGTCCGGTCTCGTCTTCGAGTTCTTCGAACAGCCTCGCCGAATAGGTTGCCAACCGGGTGAGGCTGTGCGAGGACTTGAGCTGAGACACCAGGCCGGCCGCGTGCCAGGTAGTTCCGCCGGTGAGCGCACCCTGTTCGATGACGGTGACGTCTGTGATACCCCGCCGGGTCAGGTGATAGGCGACACTCGCTCCAATCACGCCACCGCCGATCACGAGAACCTGCGTTCGGTCCGGCAAAGTCGCCTTGGACTTGGTGGTGGAACCGGTTGTTCGGATCATGGGTGCCTTCCCCTCTCGAGTGGATCGCTAACGGATTTGTGATCGAGTTGGCGAAGCATCGATCCTGTCGAGCTGGACATCTCCGATGATGAGCGCTTCCTGCTTGAAATGAATCCGATCACCGCATCAACTTCCACATCAGCTTGGCAAGAGTGGAGTCCTTGCCGGAGCGTGACTCGGAGCGGTCCGCCTGTCCCATCACTGCCAGGGCGCCGTTGATAGCGAGCCAGCGAATCGGTTCGGGTTCCCATTTGCGGGACCGATGCCCCACCCAGGGGAGATCGACCCGCGGAGACTCAGTGCCCGTAATCAGCTCGGCGAGTGTGCGACCGGCGAGGTTTGACGGCGATACGCCCTCCCCGACGTAACCGCCTGCCCAGGCGATCCCGGTGGTGCGATCGAACCCGACCGACGGGTACCAGTCGCGCGGCACACCGAGCACCCCGCCCCAGCGGTGGGTGATGCCGATGCCTTCAAGTACCGGGAACAACTCAACCAGTGAGGCGACGATCCGATCGTGTATTCGCGACCGCTGCTCGATGGCCGGGTCGATCCTGGAGCCAAAACCATAGGGCGCACCTCGCCCACCGAACGCAATTCGTCCATCCGCGGTGCGCTGGCCGTAGATGACCATGTGGCGATCATCTGAGAAAGTCTGCCGGTCGGACAGCCCGATTTCTGCCCAACGGTCGTCGCCGAGTGGTTCGGTGGCCACCATCAGGGAGTACAGGGGCGACAGCGTGCGCCCGTGGCCCTCGAGCGTTGGGGTGTAGCCCTCAGTGGCTCGCACCACCACCTCTGCCCCAACTGTGCCGAGTTCGGTCACGACCCGACCCGCTTCGATGGCGGTCGCAGCGGTCTGCTCGACGATAGTGCCGCCCAACCGCTCGACCGCTTCGCCCAAACCCCGGACGAGTCGGGCAGGGTCCAATGCCGCGGTATGGGCGTAGAACAACCCCCCAACCACGTCGGTGGCATTGAGATGAGCCCTGGCTTCACCGGCGTCGAGCATGCGGAGATCATCGTCGGTGAGTCCGAATGAAAGCTGGTGGTGGGCGACCTCTGCACGCTGACGCGCCAACTGTGCCTCGTTTCGAGCCAAGCGGATCGTGCCCCCCTTGGCGAAGTGACAGTCGATACCCTCCCTTTCTCCAACGCGCCCCACCTCATCGACCGAGTCGAAAACCTCTCGCAGCAAACGCCGAGCGGCATCGTTGCCGGCGACCCGCTCATGACGATCCGGGCTCGCCGCCAGTTCACCGACACACCAACCCCCATTGCGACCTGAGGCGCCGAAACCGACGATCTCCTTCTCGATCACCAACACCCGCAATGTCGGGTCCAGGCGGAGGAGGTAGTAGGCGGTCCACAGGCCGGTGTATCCGCCACCGACTATGGCCACGTCGACCTGAGTGTCGCCCCCGAGCGGGGGGCGTGGGTCGAGTGCTCCGGGATGAGCATCCAGCCAGAACGAAAGACTGCGGTAGTCGACAGTCATGCGGAAATCTCCTTGCGTCGGCGTGGTTAGCGTGGGTTGTTGATCGGTTGCTGAAACGTGGGGGTCACGAGTCGAATCCCACGCCAAAACGGTCGAGCAATCCGAGCCAGGCACCGCGTTTGCCGCCGTGACGGTCGGATCTCTGGATGGCTTTGCGGGTGAGTTGGACCACTGCCCACCGCAATGGTTCGGGCGGGAACGGAAACGGCTTCTTCCTCACCATTTCCAACTCGGTGTATTCCGTGGTCCGTCCGAAAACAAGATCCAAAGCCACCCGCGCCCCGAAGCGGCTGGAACCAACACCCAATCCTGTGTAGCCGCCCACCCATGTCAGACGGCCACCGTGGGCGGATCCCCAGGTGGGGGCAAAATGCGAGGTCGTCGCAACGGGTCCACCCCAACGATGCGTGAACCGTAGGCCCTCGAGTTGGGGGAATGTCTCGAAGAAATGTTCGGCCAGCAAGCCGTGCGTGACCTGGCTTTGATCATGTTGCGGATCCAGATCGCTACCGAAGTGATAAGTAGCGTCGTAACCGCCCCACAGAATCCTGTTGTCTTCGGTCAACCGGTAGTAATGGAACTGGTTCGAAACGTCCCCAACCCCCTCCCTTTCCTGCCATCCGATCGACGTCAGCTGTTCCGAACTCAAGGGTTGGGTCATGAGAACATGGTCGTAGACCGGGATGATGTACCGGCGCGGTCGGCCGATGGGACCGGCATAGGCGTTGGTGGCCATCACGACTCGCCCGCAGCGGACGGTGCCGGTCGGAGTTACGACTTTCAAGTCGCGGCCATCGCTCTCCACCGCCGTGGCAGGTGAGTTCTCGTAGAGCGCTGCACCCAGAGACTCCGCCGCTCGACGTAGCCCCCAACAGAGACGGGCAGGGTCGACCAACGCTATGTCGTTGTGGCGAACGAGGCCACCCAGGTAGGTCGGCGAATGGATCCGGGCCTGCATCTCATCGGCACCGACCAACTCGACGTCGTCTCCGAACGTCACGTGCTGCTCGACTGCTTCCCCCAAGGCCTCGACATGCCAGGCTTCCGTCGCCACGTCGATTTCTGCTGCCCGCCGGTAATCGGCGTTGATCCCGTAACGGATGATGCCGGCATCGATGCCGTTGAGGTTCTCGCGCCCGAGCCGGATCAGGCTCCTCATTTCATCGGGCCAGTGTGACAGCCCGTTTGCGAGGCCGTGGGTGAGCGAGCCGTCACAGAATCCACCGTTGCGGGAACTGGCACCAAAGCCGCATCGCTCGGCTTCGAGCAGGACGACGCTCAGGTCGGGCTGATCCTCAAGTGCCTGAACCGCCGTCCATAGGCCGGTCAGGCCCCCGCCGATCACGGTGAGGTCTGCCGTGACTTCGCCACCAAGAGAAGGTGCCGGTGGTGGAGCGTCCTGGCGGTCGGACCAAAACACGGCCGGCTTGGCGCCGGCCAATGCCTGCACTGCCCAACTTTCACTTCCCATTGCCGCAGCTCCCTCGGTCGGTTCGGATGGCGGTCAAAGAAGGCACCTCACATTCGCACACGTTCGGCCCCGGGGTCGTACATCGGCCGGAGCGATGCTCTGGCGGAGAATCGTTCACCCGCCACCAGGATCTCAAATCCACCAGCGCGGAGTAGATCCGGGGTCACACCGTCGGCGTGTTCAACGTAGCCGAATCCCATGGCACCGCCGAGTGTGTGCCCGTAGGCGCCCGATCGAAGGTAGCCAACCGCCACCCCGTTGCGCAGAATGGGCTCTTCCCCGTACAGCAGCGGCTCGGGATCTTCGAGCAGGAACTGGACCAGCCGGGATGGCAGTGGCCGGTTTTCCCGTTGCGCCAGGAGCGCCCGGCGACCGACAAATCCGCCCGGCTTGTCGAAATCGATGGCAAAGCCGAGGCCTGCTTCGAGAGCAGTGTCGCTGTTCTCCATGTCGAGCCCGTAGTCTCGCCTGCCTGCTTCGGTCCGAGTGCTCTCGAGCGTCTCGATGCCAGCGTGCGCGAGACCGAACTCGGCTCCGGCTTCGATGATCCGGTCGTACACGCCGAGGGCGAATTCCGTGGGGACGTAGAGTTCCCATCCGAGTTCACCGACGAAGCTCATCCTCAGCGCCCAAACCCTCGCCATGTGTATGTCGATTTCTTGCCCCGTGAAGTAGGGGAAGACGTCGTTGGTCAACCCGGCGGTCGTGACGGTGCTCAGAAGATTGCGCGACTCGGGGCCCTGCACACTGAGCAGTGTGTATCCGGAAGTCACGTCCGTCACATAGGCGCGGGCGTTGGCCGGTATGCCCCTATGCAGCATGTTCTCAACCCTCCGATGAAAAGCCTCAGCGGCGACGATGAAAAAGCGGTCCCCCGCAATCCGGGTCACCGTCACATCGGCTTCCACACCTCCTCGCACGTTCAAGAACTGTGTGTAGACGCACCGCCCGATCGGGACCGCCACATTGTTGCCTGCCAGATGATTGAGAGAACTCTCGGCATCGGGGCCTTGCAGCAGGAACTTCGACATCGACGACAGGTCGAACAGCGCCACACCCTGGCGGACCGCCTTGTGTTCGGCTGCATGAAACTCGAACCACTCCTTGCGTGCGTAGGCCTGCTGGTACTCGATCTCGACGCCGGGCGGCGCGAACCAGGCGGCGTTTTCCCATCCGGAGGAGTCCGCAAAATGAGCTCCGGCCTTCTCGAGTCTTTCGTGTATCGCGGAGCGCCGCACGTTTCGTGCCGTGGTCGGGTGGGAGTGCGGCCATGAGCCCGTCGAGTGCAGCCTGCCGAGCAACTCGACGCTGCGTTCCGCCAGATACGGGCGGTTCGTCTGAAACGGCAGCAACCTGGCGATGTCGATGTCAGTAACGTCGACCGGCGGAAGGCCATCGACGATCCAGTTGGCGACTATCGACCCGGCGCCGCCGCCGGTGAGGATCCCCAAGGAATTGAAGCCGGCGGCCACGAAGAAGTTGCGCAGCTCGGGAGCCTCCCCGATCAGGAATCCATTATCCGGAGTGAAACTCTCAGGGCCGGTGAATAACTTGCGAATGCCCACGTTGGCCAGGGCGGGCAGGATCTCCATCGCGTACTCCAAAAAAGGCGCCAGTCGATCCCAATCCGACGGTATCTCACCGAAGCTGAAATCATCGGGAATGGCGTCGAGCGACCACGGAGCCGCCACCGGCTCGAAGAGACCCACCATGAGACCCCCGACCTCTTCGCGGTAGTAGGCGAACCGATCCGGATCTTCGAAGATCGGCAGATCTCGCGACACCCCCTCGAATGGCTCGCTGATCAAGTACGCATGCTCGATCGCCTGGAGTGGCACCGAGGCGCCGGCCATTGCACCGACCTGTTTCGCCCACATCCCTGCGCAGTTGACGACGTACTCGGCTTCAATCGTCCCCTGGTCGGTCAAGACCCCGGTGACTCGTCCATCCTCTTTCTGGATCCCGGTTACGCGAGTGCCTTCGAAAACGCGAGCGCCTCGCATCCTCGCCCCTTTGGCCAGGGACAGCGTGACGCTCGAGGGATCGGCCCTACCCTCGTTGGCAGTGAAGAAGCCTGCCATGACATCTCTGGCGTCAATCTGAGGCCACATGGCGGCGACCTCAGCAGGAGAGATTTCCTGGCGATCGATCCCCATGAGTCGCATGAAGTCCGCTTCGCGGCGGAGCTTGTGCGTCCGCTCCTTCGTGCTCCCCGTCTGCAGGTATCCAACGGGGCGAAAACCCGTCGAGAGACCCGTCTCCTCCTCGAGGACCTCGAAGAGGTCACGCGAGTACTTCGCCATCCATGCCAGCGTCTCCGTTGTCATGCCTCCCGACACGACGAGACCCGCCGCGTGCCAGGTGGTACCCGAGTTGAGCTGATCGCGCTCCAACAGGACTACGTCACTCCATCCGAGCTTGGTGAGGTGATAGGCGACGCTGGCACCGATCACGCCGCCTCCGATGATGACTACTCGCGCCCGATCGGGGAGCGACTTGTCCGGCCTCGTCTCCGCCATGCTCCGACTTCCGTCATCCGTCATTTGTCACCTTTCAGTTCTCATAAACGCACTCGCCTTCGATGAACGTCATCTCCACTCCTGCATCAGCGATCTCATCCACGGGGCTGTGGCGGATGTCACGATCCAGGACGACGAAGTCGGCCAGTTTGCCGGGGACCAGAGTCCCGGTCAGGTGATCGAGATGATTCACGTAGGCGCTTCCTCTGGTGGCCGCCTGCAAGGCAATTCCGAGATCAAGCCTTTCCTCGGGATAGAACTCGGCGGCAGCTCGATCGAACGGCGACACACGCCTCACCGCGGTTTCGATGATCGCCAGGGGGTTCGGGGTGGATACCGACCAGTCGCTTCCGAAGGCAAGGCGAGCGCCACTGCGCACCAGGCTGTGCCACGGGTATTGCCAACCGCTGCGGTGTGGACCCAGAAACGGAGCAGTGAGGTGATCCTGCTGGTCCTCGTGGACCGCCCAGAACGGCTGCGCGTTGGCCACCACGTCGAGCAGGCGGAATCGAGGGATGTCGTCCGGGTGAACCAGCTGGAGATGGGCAATGTGATGGCGGTGATCCGATGCGCCGTTGACCCGTCTGGCCTGGTCGACGGCGTCCAGGGCGTTTCGGACGGCGCGATCGCCGATGGCATGGAAGTGGACCTGAAACCCGGCGGCGTCCAACCGCGCTACGTATCGGCCGAGCCGCGACGGGTCAATGAAGTCGAGGCCGGCGTTCTTGGTTGGCCGGCCGTCTGCG
Organism: Acidimicrobiia bacterium; assembly: GCA_029210695.1. NCBI lineage: Bacteria > Bacillati > Actinomycetota > Acidimicrobiia > Acidimicrobiia bacterium. Next base: position 40,944 of record JARGFH010000010.1, on the reverse strand, counting down.
CCGCGGTACGGCTCGAGCAGCGCGGCCGTGAAGTTCTCGGCGACGCCGTCGAGCATGATCTTCACTGCGCCGGGTTTGAATCTCCCGGCCGGCCCCCTTGCCCTCCTCCGCTGGAGCTCTTCGATCTGCTCTTCGCCTCGATCCCGTTCCCACCAGAGCGCGCCGACCACCCGGGCTTTCAGACTCCCGTCCGCTGCAAGAGTTCGATATGCCTCTTCAACCTGGCTGGTTACCCAGGCGTCCTGCCAGGCAGTGATCCCCAGCGACAACAGGTAGCTCTGCCCTTTGGTCAGTGCCTGTTGCAGTTCGGTATCCGTTGTCTCAGGCACCAACCTCTCGACCAGATCCATGGCACCTTCCTGCAGGCAGCCGATGGGATCTCCGCCGGCGTCTCGCTCGATTCGACCGTCGGCCGGGTCGTCGGTGTGCCGTCCGATACCGGCCAGTTCCAAAGCTTTCGAGTTGACCCATGCGCCGTGGCCGTCCCGGTTGACGAGGAATACCGGGCGGTCGGCAACCAGGCGGTCGAGTTCGTCCCTGGTTGGAATGCCGTTGGGGAAGTGATCCATGCCCCAGCCGCCTCCCAGAATCCACTCCCGCTCGGGGTGATCGTCGGCATACCGCCGGATGCTGTCCAGATAGGCGCCTCGATCGGGGTCGTTCGCCAGGTTGCAGCGCAGGAGATTCAGCCCACCAATCGGGGGATGAACATGGGAGTCCTGGAAGCCGGGCAGCACCATCCGGCCATCCAGATCGACGATATCCGTCCCGGGACCTACCCACTCGTCGAGGCCACCGCTCATCGCCACGATCCTTCCACCCCGGACAATGAGGTGGTCGGCTTCGGGTTGGTCCCGATCCACCGTCACGATGGTGCCACCGTGGACAATGAGATCGGCAGGCTGACCCGGTTTCACTGGGCTCCTCGCTCCTGCTGTGGTCTCACCAGCACAGCTCCGACTTCAGGAAGTCACATCCTTGGCGAACTCCTCGAAGACCGCGACGTAGTGGTCGAGTTCCTCGTCCGAGTGCGCAACCGAGAGGGTCCATTGCTCGTCGGCCCCCGGCGTCATGTAGACGCCGTTGGTCATGTGGTACAGCCAACCCAGGTAGTTGAGGCCCTCGTCGAACCCGGAGATGTACGACCGGTAGTCCACCACCCGCTCGGTGGAGAACATGACGCAGCCCTTGGAGGACATACCGACCGCGTAGGCAGGCAGGTCGTAGCGATCGACCACGTCCTGACATCCGGCCAAAATCCGATCGCCGGCTTGCTCGAGGCGCTGATAGGCGCCTGGGGTGAGGACCTGGGTCAGTGTCGCCTCGGCCGCCGCCATGGTGAGCGGATTCCCATTGAACGTCCCGATCTGCGTCACCGTCCCGTCGCTGATCTGAGCCATGATCTCATCGGTGCCGAGCACCGCACCGATCGGTGTGCCGCCTCCCGTCGCTTTGGCCAGCGCGATGAGATCCGGCACCACCCCGTAGCGTTCGACCACCCCGCCTGCCGCGATGGTTGCTCCCGTCTTCACCTCATCGAAGATCAGAACGACGCCATGTTTCCGGGTAATCTCGCGCACCGCTTCGAGATAGCCTTCCAGCGGGGGAACGACTCCGATGTTGAGCATGATCGGTTCGATGATCATCGTCCCGATATCACTGTGTTCGGTGAGCACTGCGTCCAGGGCGTCGGGGTCGTTGAACGGGATGACCACGGTGAGGTCCAGCAACGCGGATGGGATTCCGGCGGTCTGTGGAACAGAGACCGGATGCGCCCTTGGCCCCATCTTGTCGGCGGCCGGCCCTACCGACACCATTACGGCATCATGATGCCCGTGATATGAGCCCTCGATCTTGACGATGGCATCTTTCCCGGTGAAGGCCCGGCCCAGCCGGACGGCGTCGAGCGTCGCTTCGGTACCCGAATTCGAGAAACGGACTTTGGGCAGGCGGAACCTCCGGGAGAGTTCCGTTGCCACCCGCACCGCCGATTGATTCGGCGCCGCAAAATGGGTTCCCTTGTGAGCCGCGACCGCGATAGCGCCCGCAATCACCGGATGCGCGTGGCCAACGACCATCACGCCGAAGCCGTTGTGATAGTCGGCATAGTCGTTGCCGTCGAGATCTACGACGCGCGAACCATGCCCTTCGACGATGTACACCGGATGCGGAGGTTGGTCCTGGAACGAAGAGGCGACGCCGGCCGGCAGCACTCGCTTGGCCTCCTCCACGAACTCCCCCGACCGGCGAGTCTGTGCCAGGAGTTTCTCTTCCATCTGCTTCGTGAGACGCTCGACGCGATCTCGGTCGATGTGGGCGGTCATCTGATTCCTCCGCGGGTGGTCGTGGTCGTTCTCAAAGACGGGTGGTTCATTCCGGTACACCCCAGTTGTAGGTCTGTTTGGCGAGGCGGAGATAAGAGAAGACCTCCGCCGACTGCACGCCCGGTTGCATACGGATTCCCTGCAGGATCTCAAGCAGTCGCGTGGTGTCCTCGCATACGATCTCGGCAAGCAGGTCGAAACGGCCCGCCGTTACGACCAGATACACGACTTCAGGCTGAGCTTCGAGGTCCCCGACCACTCGGTCGATGTCGCCCTGGACCTTGATACCGAGCATCACCTGAACACGATGGCCGATGGCAGTCGGATCTGTGACCGCCACGATGGACATGACTCCATCTTCCATGAGCTGCAATACGCGCTGCCGGACGGCCGCCGGGGAGAGCTCAACGAGCGGTCCGAGCCTCGAAAACGGCATGCGGCCGTCGCTTTGGAGACGGCGGATGATGGCTCTGTCCGTCTCGTCGAGTCGTGACCGTTGTTGTTTCGCCACCGTGTTCTGCGCCATTGTCGACCAACTACTCCTAGTGATCCCTTGGGGACCCACTCAGCTCAATTCTATTGACAGACGCCAACCCTGCATGCGTAACCACCGAATCGAGCACTCAGTACAGCAGTTTCGCTTGCATCGAACGGAAACGCAACCGATAATGTCGTGACCAGTCGACAAGAACCGACTACGGGGAGGTGGGATCGGCTACAGACGGCGACAAATCAGAGCGCATCACAGCCACACGACAGCAAACCGGCAAGTAGCCTCAGCCCGGCAGCGGTCAACGGGCATCATGCGCTCAGGAGGCGAAGCTGCAAAGACTGCAGATCCCGGAAAGCCGGATCCATCCGTTGAGGAGGCTCACATGACCAATAAGCGACCATCACAGCGACGCGGCAACAGAGATGCCCTGATGAGGGAACTATCCAGGCAAGGCATCGACCGGCGCGAGTTCCTCAGGAAAGCAGGAGGAACCGGCCTGTTCTTGATCGGTGGCCCCGCCCTGCTGGCCGCCTGCGGCGTTGACGGTTCTGAAACCGCCACCACGCTGGCCGGCACCGGAGGCACCGCCACCACCGCTGCGTCGGGCCCGAAGAAACTCGTCATCGCCAACTGGCCCTTCTACATCGATCCGGGCGGGGACGACAGCTACTTCGAGACCTCCTCGCTCGACGACTTCATGGCCGAAACGGGGATTGAGCTCGAGTACATCGAAGAAGTCAACGACAACGACGGCTTCTTCGGCAAGTATCAGGCTCCTCTGAGCGCCGGGGAGAACATCGGCCGCGACATCGCAGTATTGACCGACTGGATGGCGGCCCGCTTCATCCAGCTCGGATGGGTCGATGAGATCAACAAAGCCAACGTCCCCAACGCAGCCAACCTGGTAGCTGCGCTCGAGAGCCCGGGATTCGACCCCGATCGCACCTATACCCTGCCGTGGCAGTCGGGCTTCACCGCCATCGGATACAACCCTGCATTGACCGGTGGCGAGCTGTCATCAATCAACGACATCTTCGATCCGGCCATCGCCGGCAGCGTCAGTTTGCTGACCGAGATGCGTGACACTCTCGGGCTGGTGATGCTCGGCATGGGCCTCGATCCGGCAACGTTCACCATGGACGAGGCACGGCAAGCGATGGACAAGATCCAGGAGAACGTGGACAACGGACAGATCCGTCAGTTCCTCGGCAACGACTACACGGGTGAGCTCGCCTCCGGCAACCTGGCCGCCGCGTTTGCCTGGTCCGGTGACATCATCCAGCTGCAAATCGACAACCCCGACCTCCAGTTCCTGATTCCGGAAGAGGGCCTGATGTTGTGGTCGGATAACATGCTGATCCCCAAGGGCGCCACCAACAAGGCCGAAGCCGAAGCGTTCATGAACTACGTCTACGACCCGGTCGTGGCGGCCAAGATCGAGAGCTGGGTCAATTACATCTGCCCGGTCGCCGGCGCGCAGGAAGCCCTCCGCCAGCTCGGTACAGAAATGGACGACGAAGAGCTGGCGGGAATCGCCGACGACCCGCTCATCTTCCCGGATGAGGCGACTCTGGCCAAGACCCACATCTTCAGAGACCTCAGCGAAGAAGAGGAGATCGAGCTCAACGAGCTCTTCGCCGCCGTCACCGGTGGATAGCGAGTGATCGATTCGGTCGCAACGACGGAAGGCGGGTTCGGACCATCCGAACCCGCCGCCGTCGAACTCTTCAACATCACCAAGCGGTTCGGCGACGTCCTGGCCGTCGACAACCTGACGCTCTCCATCGGCGAGAACAAGTTCTTCGCCCTCCTCGGACCATCCGGCTGCGGCAAGACCACAACGCTTCGCATGATCGGCGGTTTCGAAGACCCCACCCAAGGCAGCATCAACCTGCACGGCGACGACGTAACGGGTCTGAAAGCCTACCGGCGGCCCGTCAACACGGTCTTCCAGAGCTACGCCCTCTTTCCGCACCTATCGGTTTTCGAGAACGTCGCATTCGGCCTTCGCCGGACCAACGTCGACAAAGGTGACCTGGAGCGACGGGTCGCCGAGATGTTGTCTCTCGTGCAACTGTCGGGCCTCGATAACCGGCATCCCGCCAAACTGTCCGGTGGACAACAGCAGCGGGTTGCCCTGGCGCGCGCCCTGATCAACCATCCGCGAGTCCTGCTACTCGATGAGCCGCTCGGCGCGCTCGATCTGAAGCTCCGCAAAGAGATGCAGATAGAACTAAAGCGGATCCAGCAGGAGGTCGGCATCACGTTCATCCACGTGACGCACGATCAGGAAGAGGCCATGACCATGGCCGACACCATCGCCGTGATGAACAAAGGGAAGATCGAACGGATGGGCGACCCCGCCGAGATATACGAGGACCCGAGGACCGCGTTCGTCGCCAACTTCCTCGGAGGTTCCAACCTGATGCCGGTGTCGGTGGTCGACCGGGCCGCCGGATCGGTCGCAACTGCCGACGGAACGACCATCTTCGTGCCGCCAACCGCGCTCGGCGCAGAAACCAGCGGACTCCGAGTCGGAGTAAGGCCCGAGAAGTTGAACGTCTACCGGCATGGAAGCGGCGACATCCCACCCAATGTCCTCACCGGCCGGATCTTGGACGCATCGTTCATCGGGGTCAGTACCCACTACGTGGTGCGGACCAACACGGCGGGTGACCTCAGCGCCGTCGTGCAAAACCTCACGGGCGATCGCTTCGCGCAAGGCGAGGAAGTCTCCCTCGGCTGGCATCCCGAACGGAGTTTCGTTATCCATGACGACTGAGGAAGCCGCTCCACTGGTCAACGTCGGCGCCCGCAAGGCCGCCCGCCGCCGGAAGGCCGTTCCATACCTGCTGCTGCTCCCCGGCGGTTTGTGGCTGGCCATTTTCTACATAGCCCCCATGATCCAGCTGGTCGGTATCTCCCTGCAGGAAGGGACCTACCAGACGGGCTACACGCAGACGTTCCGATGGGAGAACTACGCCGACGCCTTCGCGTTGGCAGGCTCGCACTTCCTTCGCTCGTTCCTCTATGCGGGAGCGGCAACCGCGCTGGCACTCGTCATCGCCTATCCGCTCGCCTACGGCATCGCATTTCGGGGAGGGAAATACAAGAACCTGCTGCTGGTACTCGTGCTGATGCCGTTCCTGACTCCGTTCCTCCTCCGAACGCTGGCCTGGAAGGTCATCCTGGCCGACAGCGGCTTCGTCGTCGAAACCCTCAAGACGCTGCACATCATCTCGCCGACCGGACGAATCCTCGCCACCGGATCGGCGGTCGTGGCCGGCATCACCTACAACTTCCTGGCCTTTATGACCCTGCCGATCTACGTGTCGCTGGAGAAGATTCACCCGTCACTGATCGAGGCGGCCAATGATCTGTATGCGAAGCCGATCACCGCCTTTCGGAAGGTCACGCTGCCGTTGTCCCTCCCGGGGATCGTGGCCGGAACGCTGCTGACCCTGATCCCGGCGGCGGGCGATTTCGTCAACGCGAGCCTGCTCGGCAATCCGCAGCGGCTGATGGTCGGCAACATCATCGACAACCGGTTCCTCCGCATCGTGGACTACCCGACTGCAGCTGCCCTGTCGTTCTCGCTGATGCTGGTGATCCTGGCGATCATCATCCCCTACGTCCGGGCTTCCGGCACCGAGGATCTGGTGGCGTAGATGGCTCAGGTAGCAACGGCCCGCAGGAAGCCATCGGCCTGGGCGTGGATCAAGCGCAAGATCTTGCCCGTCTACATGGTCGTCGCCTTGACATATCTGTTCATGCCGGTGGCGATCGTCATTCTGTTCTCGTTCAACGACCACCTGGGACGGTACAACTTCACATGGCAGGGCTTCACTCTGGACCACTGGCAGAACGCCTTCGGCGTCCCGAGGCTCTTCGATTCCCTCGTCACGAGTCTGCAGATCGCCTTCATCTCTTCGGCCATTGCCACTCTCCTCGGGACGCTCATCGCGCTCGCCCTAGTCCGCTACCAGTTCAGGGGCCGGTCGGCGACCAGTCTCGGGTTGTTCCTACCGATGGCCACCCCTGAGGTGGTGATGGGATCTTCGCTGCTGGCGCTCTTCATTGTCATGGGGGTCACCCGTGGCTTCGGAACCATCGTCATCGCCCACATCATGTTCAACATCAGCTACGTCGTGGTCACAGTCAAAGCGAGGCTGGCCGGATTCGATCGCCACCTCGAGGAGGCCGCCATGGACCTCTACGCCAACGAGTGGACAACTTTCCGCAAAGTGACGCTGCCGATGATCCTCCCGGGCGTCATGGCTGCGTTCCTGCTCGGGTTCGCCCTCTCATTCGACGACTTCATCATCACCAACTTCAACTCCGGCAACACAATCACATTCCCGCTCTTCATCTGGGGTGCCGCCCGCGTCGGCGTCCCTGCCCAGGTGAATGTGTTCGGGGCGGCGATCTTCTTCATCACCGTGTCGATCATGCTGCTCAACATCCGCCTGCAGCGGAGACGAAGCTGACCGTTCTTGCGACAGTAATGAGCGCGGAGCGCTCGAAAACGACGCAAGAACGGGATGAGAGTGGCCTACGCCCGGCCGAGCACCAGCGCCAGCAGCGCCATCCGAACGTACATGCCGTATTCCATCTGGCGGAAATAGGCGGCGCGCGGATCGTCGTCGACCTCCATGGCGATTTCACCCACTCGGGGCAGCGGGTGCAGCACCGCCATCCGCTCCTTCGCTGACTTCATGGTCTCGGCGGTGATGACGTAGGAGTCTTTGACCTGGTCGTACTCCTCGATGTTCTCGAACCGCTCCTTCTGGATCCGCGTTACGTAGAGGACGTCGGTGTCCGGGAGTACCGCGTCGAGGTCGGCCGTCTCCGTTTGAGAGATCCCGGCCGCGCCGACCTCTTCGACGAGGGCGGCCGGCATCCTGAGGATCTCCGGCGACACATAGTTGATCTTCACGTCAAAGAGCGTCAGGAGCTTGGCCAGCGAATGCACCGTCCGTCCGTACTTGAGGTCACCGAGCATGGTGACCGTGAGGCCGTCGAGGGTGCCCATTTCCTCCCTGATCGTGAAGACATCGAGGAGCGCCTGAGTTGGATGCTCACCGGGCCCATCTCCGGCATTGATGACCGGCTTGCTCGCTGCTGCCGCTGCCTCGGCCGCCGACCCCTTCTCGGGATGGCGGATGACGATGGCGTCGGAGTACGACTCGAGGGTCCTGATCGTGTCGGGAAGCGACTCACCTTTCGAAACGGACGAGTAGGTCACGTTGTTGATCTGGATGACGCTGCCACCCAACCGCTCGATCGCCGCCACGAACGATGATGACGTCCGCGTTGACGGCTCATAGAAGAGGTTGGTGAGGACTTTCCCTTTGAGCAGGTCGAACGTCCCGATCCGTTCGACCATCCCCCGCATCTCGCCTGCGACCTCGAAGATCGTTTCGAGGTCGGAACGATCAAACTGCGAGACCGACAAGACATCGATGCCGAAGAACCGGGGGTCTCGTTTCTCACCGAATGGGAGGTGATCTGTGGTGCGTCTGGTGGTCATATGGGCCCTCCTTGGAAACGACGTTCGCTCGATACCGGCGCGGCCGCGCACCGCACTCCGGACAGAAAAAAGGCCGCCCCTCGGGGCGGCACTTCAACAAACGACAACTGGATCATCGAAACGACACCATAGCGGACCGTACGGTCGCGATGAAACCTTGCCGACGGATTGCCCTTCCGGCACGGCGCCTCCCCATGGACGGGGAAACCCGGAGGCTCACGACGGCCGACCGATGCGTTTGCGCATGAACCGTTCGAACAGCGCCGGACCGACCCTGGAGAGAACGTAGGCGGACCGGGCAGTCGACGACGGGAGCACGAGCCTGCGCCTTCGCATGACACCCTTTCGAACCAAACCGGCCAGGTGCTCCGGTGTCATGACTCGGCCGGTCGTCGTCCAGGAACCGGGTGCGCCGGCGGCCCGGTGGGCGGCGCGCCGTTCGATTCCGGTGTCTACGAACGAAGGGCAGATCATCGTTATGGATACACCGGAATCCGCCAGTTCGGCCCGAAGGCTCTCGAAGAACCCGTGCAGAGCGTGTTTCGAGGCGGCATAGGCCGTCCGGTAGAGGAGCGGGCTGAAGCCCGCCACACTCGATAGCACGCCGATCCGCCCGCCCCGCGCGATCAGACCCGGCAAGGCGGCCGCGGTCACGATGACGGCGCCGCTTACGTTGACGTCGAGCACGCGCTCGAACGCTTCGAGGGGCGTATCCATGAATGGGCCGAGGGCAGTGATGCCGGCCGCATGGATGAGTACATCGATTGGCCCGAGCTTGCCAAAGATGTGAGCGACGGCAGCGGGGTCGGTGACGTCCAGGGCCACACCCTCGATCCCCACGCCGAGCGACGCCAGTCCGGCACGGTCGACATCGAGGCCTATCACTCGACCCCCGTCCGCTGCGAACGCCCGGCACACTTCCCGGCCGATTCCCCCGGCCGCTCCAGTCACGACGACCGTCGGCAAGTCAGCCACGATGCTCTAAGTAGGAGCGAAACGCCTCGAGCGAGGTCTTGGTCGGCGTGTAGCCGAATTCCTCGATCAACCGGCGGTTGGACAAGACGGGACGGTACCGGAGAAAGTCGACTTGTTCTGGTCCATAAGGAGCCAGCCGCAGACGATGGAGCACGGCCAGTACGGCCCTGACGACCGTCGCCGGCAATGGAACATAGCGCTTGCCGAGTTCGCCGGCCAGGTCTCGCATCGGGACGGCACCGGAACCGGCCAGGTTGAAGATGCCGGTCCGCTTTTCGAGCGTTCCCCGCACGATGACCTCAACTACATCGGCATCCCATATGAACACGAACGGCGACGGCGACCCGGCGATCCCGAGCACGACGGGCCACTCGAAGAGCCGGGTGATCTGATTGGCAACGGAGGCTCCGAGAATGGTTCCCGGACGCAGAACGAGCTGCTCGACCTCCGGGTGCGCGGAGCGGTGAGCGGCCAGCATTTCCTCGAGAATGCGCTTGTGATCCGAGTAGGCAAATGCGGCGTTGCCGCGCAGCTGATCGTTCTCGTCGATCCACTCCGGGTTGTCCGGGTGATAGCCGTAGGCGGCGCCACTCGACGTTACCGTTAGGTGGTTGACGGCACCGGTGCCGCAGGCGGCCAGCACGTTGGAGGTTCCCTCTACATCAACGGAATATAGGAACTCCCTGGTCTGATCGGGGCGAGGCGTCACCACCGCCGCCAGATGCACGATCCGATCGACTCTCTGCTCCACCACCAGATCGACGAGGGCCGGATCGCGCACGTCGAGTTCATGGCGGGAGACACCGTGCCGTCCCTCCATGGCACGCACGTCCACGGAAACGACATGCGCAACCTCCGGGAGTCCGGCGAGTCGGTCGACGACCTGAGCTCCGATGAACCCTGCCGCCCCCGTGACCAGAACGCGTGATCCCGTCATGCCGCCTGCGGGATGGGAACCGGCCGCCTGGACCACCAGGTCGAAATGGTGAGACCCGAGATGAGATGCCAGACCCCCCACCAGGCCGCCACGATGGCCATCCCACCCAGGCCCTCGAAGAACGTGAAGATGAGAATGAGCCCGAGCGCCGAGTTCTGGATGCCGACCTCGATCCCTATCGCCCGCGCATCGTATCTCGGGGACTTCAAGCCGCGGGCCGACCAGTAGCCGAGCAGGATCGCGAAGCCGTTGTGGAGGAACACGGCGATAACCACCGCGCCGATGTGGTCCATGAACTGCTGCCAGTTGGCCGCCAGCGCTCCGACGATGAAGAGGCCGAAGGCGGCCAGGGAGAAAACCTTCATCGGGCGGCGTAGCCGGGCCGTCAGGGTCGGAAAACGCGCTGCTACCCACATCCCGGCGACCAGGGGAATTCCAAGAATGAGGAGAATGGTGAGTAGCAGGTCGATAGGTTCGAGGTCGACCGCGGTCAGGATGGCGGCGGTGCCTTCGTTGAGTCCGCCCCAGAAGGCCAGATTGAGGGGAGTCATGAAGACGGCGAGCGCGGTCGAGACCGCCGTCATGCTGACGCTGAGCGCCGCGTTCGCACCGGCATGATGGGCGAGGAAGTTGGAGAAGTTCCCCCCAGGGCAGGCAGCCACGAGAATCATCCCGAGTGCAATAGACGGCGCCGGGTCGATGATCCTGGTCAACAGGAACGTGAACGCAGGGAGCAGGAGGAACTGCGCCCCTAGCCCGATGAGCGGCCCTCGTGGATCGCGCACAACGCGCCGGAAGTCCTCCAACCGGATATCGAGCGCCACCCCGAACATGATGAGGCCGATCAGGATGTTCAGCAACGTCAGCGTTGCCTCGTTGAAGTTCAGCTCAACCTGATCGATCACCACTTCTCCTAACCAGACGGTTCCTGGTGCATGTCTCTGAAGGTCCGCAAGGCCGGTGCCCACATGTGAGTGACGGGATCAACGTCGACATGGACGACTGAGGGCAGCCCGGCCTCCACGCAGCGTTGGAGCGCAGGTGCAAGCTCATCGATACTGGACACCCGCTCGCCGTGGGCTCCCATCGCGCGGGCGAGATCGTCGAACCGGATTTCAGAGAAGTCAGCGTTGATCGTCTCGTCCCCATCGAGCGACTTGCGCACGATCGTCTTGAGTGGTTTCAGGGAGAACTGCTGGTTTATCTTGACCATGCCCCACTGGAGGTCCACGAACACCACATAGATGACGGGCAGCCGGTTGCGGACGGCCGTCTCGAGTTCTTGCGGATGAAAACCCATTGCTCCGTCACCGATCAGGCAACACACGACTCTGTCCGGGCAGGCGATCTGGGCCCCGAGAGCCTGGGCGACGCCTGCTCCGAGCATCCCGAACTTGAAGGTTGTCACCAACGAGTTGGGGTGCTTGGTTTCATGGAAGAAATGCGACCAGACGGTGGTGTTGCCCCCATCGAATACCCATACGGTGTCGTCGGGCAATGTCTGCTGGGCGATGCGGGGTACCGCACCGGGGTTCACACCGTCCCCGGTCTTTTCGAGCCGCTTGTCGAGTTTGGCCCGGTCGGCCGCGCGATCTGCCGTCCAGATGTCCGGCTGCCGTTCAATGGCGGATCCGAGTTCCTCCCCGACCCGCTGAAGGAACCACCCGATGTCGCCCAGGATCGCCAGGTCGACGGGCTTGTTGACGCCGATGGATGAATCGTCGATGTCGACCTGAATCACCCGCTGATCGGCAGACCAGTAGGGTGGCTTGCCCCACCAATCCGTCTCCCCGAGGCGCGATCCGAGGACGAGGACGAGGTCGGCGTTGTTGCGCAGCTTCTGGTAGAGGTCGAGGTGCACCATCGGAATGGCCAGTGGATGTGTTTCCTCGAGCGCCCCCCTGCCTCCCCAACTCGTTGTTACCGGGGCATCTAGTTGCTCGGCCAGGCTCCGCAATCCATCGTAGGCACGGGCATGGATCACACCGGTCCCTGCATGGATCAGCGGTGCCCGGGCTTCAGTGAGCATCCTGGCTGCCTGCTCGATGTGGACTGGGTCGGGTTCGATCGAGTGGACACGGCGATACGACTCCGGAGAGCGGATTACACGCTGGTCGAACTTCCCTTTGCCGTTCATCACGCTCTCGGGGATATCGACGTGCACGACTCCTGGACGGCCGGACCATGTTGTTCTGAACGCCCGGCGCATGAACTCCGGAATCCGGTCCCGGTTCGGGACGGCCCCCGCCCATTTGCACATCGGTTTTGTGACGGCCACTTGATCGAAGTATTGGAACGCCCCGCCCCGATCCGGATACCCGATTCCCTCGCGGCGGGACGAGGTGATGAGAAGCACGCGATTGCCTTCACCGTTCTCAACTGCAACTCCCGGGAGCGCATTAGCTACCCCAGGGCCGTTGGAGGCGATGGCCACCCCGAGGCTCCCGGTCAGGCGGGCATATGCTCCGGCCATGTGCAACGCAGAGGTTTCGTGCCGGGGCGAAATCAGCCGGATGCCGAACTGCTCTAATCTCGAGTAGAGGCCGAAGTACGTTCCGTCGATGATCCCGAATACCGTGTCGACACCTTCGGCAGCAAGCATCCTGGCGACTATCTCACCACCTGTGCAGCCGGCCATGAACCCTCCTGCGAAACGAACGATCGCGAGCCTACCCGGCACCTCCCCGCCCGGATCGGCAGAGGCCGGTTTTCTGGAGACGATCTTCCAGAATTCGTGCCATTGTCGCTACAGTCTGGTTTTGGCCGAGAGGGACAAGCCATGCCGGATAGGGTACAGACGCCGCTGGGTGAGATGTGGATGACGGACGAAGGCGTGCTCGTTCATCGCATCGAGCATGGCCTCAGTATCACGATGGAGGACGCCGCCGCGGTCCAGGCGGCCGTCCTTGAGCTCACCGATGGCCGTCCTGCGCCCGCCGTGGTCGACATGCGAGCCGTTGGATATGCCGAACGCGCCGCCCGTCAGATGTTCGGCGCCTCGACACAAGAGACATCCGAGTCGGCGACCGCCCTCATCGTGGGCTCGAGCGCCAGCCAGACCATGGCGAAGGCGTTCCTGGCCACGGAGCCCAAACGGCCGATCGAGATCTTCACTTCTGAGATCGAAGCCATGGAGTGGGCGCGCTCCCACATCACCGGCTGACAGCCGGGATTCCCGGTTGCGCAGCAGCCGTGGAACACTGCTGACAGGATCATGTCACCCGCCGCGCACCTCTTCGAGTCAATCCGGACCCGGCTGACCGCCGGTGTTACCGGGCCATTCAGTCACGCCGGATATCCGCTGGCGTCCACCCTCGAGCATCGGGGTGATCCCGGGTTGTTCGGACCAGACTCGGTGACGTGGCGGGTCGTCGGTGACGTTGCTGCGTTCATCGGAGGCATTCGAGCGTTGCTCATTCAGGCGGCCCACCCCGAGGTCGTCGCCGGCGTTGCCGATCACTCCTCTTACCGTTCCGATCCTCTCGGCAGGCTCTCTCGGACCTCTGCCTATGTCACGGCGACCTGCTACGGCGCAAATCCGGAGGTTGAACAGGCGATCGAAATCGTCCGCACTGCGCACCGTCCGGTACATGGCTCTTCCACCAGAGGTCGGCGCTATTCGGCGGGCACCCCCGAATACGCGGCGTGGGTTCACAATGCCCTCACCGACTCCTTCCTCGTCGCCTACCAGACCTTCGGACGGGATCGCCTCTCTCCGGCCGAGGCCGATGCCTTCGTAGCGGAGCAAACGGCCGTTGGATCGATGCTCCGCGCAGACCCGCTCCCCGACCAGGCCGCCTCGTTGTCGTCCTGGCTCACGAACCACCCCGAGGCTGCCCCTTCACCGGGGATGCAAGAGACGGTTGCCTTCCTCGTTCACCCCCCGCTATCCAGGATGCAGAGAGCCGGATATCGACTCCTCTTCAATGCAGCTGTCGCCACGATCCCACTACGGCTGCGCCGGATGCTGGGAGTCCGCCGGCTCCCGGGGTCGCGGTTGGTCGGGCGCGGTACCGTTGCGACGCTACGGTGGGCGCTGGGTTCGTCACCCTCCTGGAACCTTGCCCTCGTCCGAGTCGGAGCGCCGATTCCGGAGGGACTCTTCGTCCAGCCGCTGCCCGTAGGCGATCCGACCGGCCGCTGACCGCCTAGACAAGCTGAGTGACTGCACGGCGGCCGGAGGGAGTCCCCACGCGGAGAGGCCCCGCAATGCTGCGCAGCATCCCGGGACCTCCCTTTCGTGAACACCGCCTGGTGCCCACTCACCAATCGCCGTGGTCCGGCGGTGAGAGCCTTTCTGTTTCAGCTCGTCAGCCGCCTACGTATCCCGATCAGACCCTCATCGTACGACGAGTTGGGAGTGCTGTCGAGTAGTCATTTTCGCGAACCGCAACCGGTCCCCAACCGTCCGACGGCCGGTCGCAACGGCCTTCGGATCGGGTTCAGCGAGCCGGTTGGGCATCGAGCAGGAGCCCGGCCAGCGCAATGCGAACCATGTCATCGAAACTGCGTTCGCGTTCTTCCGGACTGGTCGATACTCCAGTGCGGACATGGTCGGAAACCGTGAGGATCGTGAGCGCTCGCGCCCGTGCTTCTGAGGCCGCTCCATAGATCCCGGCAGCTTCCATCTCGACGGCCAGCACCCCCATCTTGTCCATAACGTCGAACGCCTGCGGATTCGGGTTGTAGAACAGGTCGGCCGAGTGCACATTTCCAACCCGGACGGGCACCCCCGCTTGCCCGGCAGCCAGGACCGCGGTTCGCGCGAGCTCGAAGTCCGCAACTGCCGAGTAGTCCCAGCCGGCGTATCTGGCGCGGTTCACACCCGAGTCGGTTGATGCGCCCAGGGCGATGATGACATCGCGGACTGCCACATCGGCTCCGATCCCTCCGCAGGATCCGACTCGAACGAGACGCCGAACGCCGTACTCATTGATCAGCTCTGATACGTAGATCGAGGCTGAGGGAATGCCCATTCCGGTGCCCATGACTGAGACGGGCATCCCTTCGTACTCGCCCGTGAATCCGAGCATGTTCCGGATGGCCGTGACCCGCTTGGCCTGCGACAGGAAGGTATCTGCAATGTATTCGGCCCGCAATGGATCACCCGGCAGCAGAATCGCTTCGGCGATATCGCCCGGTTGTGCGGCAATGTGTGGGGTCGACACCCATCCTCCTGGAATGTGTAGAGCGATAACCTACCCGATCGCGTGGCCCCCTGTTTTCTCAGCAATGCAGTGCATCACCACGCGCCATTACATTGCGGAGAAAAGGAGAAGGAGTCCTAGCCGGCCAATCGCTCGTTGGTTCGGTCTCTCCACTCGAGCCACCGGGGGACGGCCGCCAGATCGAAGTCCGGCCCGCCGACACCAAGGGTGAACTGCCGAACACCCAGATCGACATACTCATCGGCTTCGGCAAGGCCCTTGTCGAGCAGGTGAGGGTGAACACCGGCGCTCCGCTCGATCGCATCAGGCGAGCGGCCCTCCTTCTCACACCATCCGTCGAGAATGGCCATCTTGTGCGCCATCGCCGCCGGATCTTTCGGGAAGAAGTGCCACACGTCGGCGTGGCGGGCGGTGAGCCGCAACGTCACCTTCTCTCCCCCACCTCCGATCAGCACCGGGATCTTCCGCGTCGGGGCCGGGTTGAGCTTCTCCCACCGTTGCTCGATCAGCGGCAGCGCCTCCCCGAGATCATGAAGGCGAGATACCGCAGTCCCGAACTCGTATCCGTACTCGTCGTAGTCCCGCTCGAACCATCCTGATCCGATACCCAAGATCAGCCGGCCGTTCGAAATGTGGTCCACAGTCCGCGCCATATCGGCGAGCAACTGGGGATTGCGATACGAGTTACAGGTCACGAGCGGCCCTATCTCGATTCGCTCGGTCTGCTCCGCCCATGCACCCAACATCGTCCATGCCTCGAAGTGTTGACCGTCGGGGTCACCGTAGAGCGGATAGAAGTGATCCCAGTTGTAGGCGATATCCACGCCCAGGTCCTCTGCTTCTTTCAAGGCATCGTGGATGGCAGCGTACGAACCCTGCTGCGGATGAATCTGGACGGCAATACGGACGCGAGACACGGATGGACCTCCTGGACAAACGAATGGCGATCCTAAGCTCGAACTCTCCACTATGTCGGGCCACGACCGACGCCTACGCTTGATACCCATGGAATCACTCAGTCCCGAAGAAGCCCGGGTCCTCGGTTGCCTCGTCGAGAAGGAACGGACGACTCCCGAGTATTACCCGTTGACCGTCAACGCGCTGGTGGCGGCCTGCAACCAGAAAACAAACCGACAGCCGGTCGTCGAGTACGACGAGCTAACCGTCGAACGGGCACTGCGCTCTCTCGACTCCAAGGGCCTGATCGGCCTGGCGCGTTCTAGCGGCGGCCGGACCACCAAGTACCTACACAGAGCAGAAGACACCTATGAGATAGACGACGAGCAACTGGCGATCCTGGCGGTGCTTCTCCTACGAGGACCGCAGACCCCCGGTGAACTGCGGGGACGGACCGAGCGCTACTTCGAAGTCGCCAAAACTCCGGAGGCGATCGAGGTAGTCCTCGACGATCTGATGGCCAGGGCAATACCTCTCGCCGAGCGCCTGCCCCGGGCGGCCGGTCAGAAGGAGAACCGGTATCGAACCCTGCTGGTGGAAGGGTTCGAGGAGTCTGCCCAACCGGCCGCCTCGCCTCCGACCAACTCCCTGGTCGATCGGGTCACGCTCCTCGAGCGGCAGCTACGGGACCTGGCCAAATCCCTCGGCATCGACCTCGACGATGCGAGCACCGACGGCCCGGACCGGGCGAGTGAGTGAGCCGGCGCCGACCCCCGCCGGGGTGATCATCTGGACCGAATCCTCGCGCTTCGCCACTCTGGCCAACTTCTACGAGCACACGCTCGGACTCGAACCTGCCACCAGGCGCCCCGATCATGTTTCGTTCGAATTCGGGGCGTTCCGGTTGACCATCGGAGTGCACGATGAAGTCTGGGGCCGGGCCACCGATCCGCTCCGACTCATGATCAACCTGGCGGTTGAGGACATCGCCGAGTCGTTCATGAGGCTCCAGAAACTCGGTGTTCCGTTCACCCGACCTCCGGAGTCCGAGTCGTGGGGAGGCCGGATCGCCACACTGAGCGATCCCGACGGCAACACGATCCAATTGCTCCAACTTCCGTAAGAATCCCGATGAGGTCTACACTCCATGGCCTCCCACCCCCGAGCGTTACATGCGTTACCTCCTGTCCGCCCTTGCCATCACCCTGGTGCTCGCCGCATGCGGCGAATCCAGGCCACTGACCGTCGCAGCAGATCCCGACGTCTTCAGGCTGGCTGCCGTCGACTCGTACTCGAGCACGACTGCCTACACCTACTCGTTCCAGGCGGGCGAGACCTTCGGCGATGTCGGATCCATCGCCAATGCAGTGCATACCGCCGAGCCCCGCCGGACGCGCGTCAACGGCGAGATCACCGCCGCCGGAGTCACCACCCAGGGCGAAATCTACTTCCTCGAAGATGGCTCGGTTCTGTCTCGCACGGGCATGGGCCCGTTTGTGCCGATCGACGAGACGGTCGACGACGTGACCTGGCTGGGTGCAATCCATGCAGAAGTCGCCAACTCGGCCGGCGAATTCGAATATGTCGGAGAGGAAACGGTCGCCGCGCGCGTCGCCTCGCACTTCGAGGGGCCCCCCATCTTCCCCGGGCCGGTCGTTGCCGACCAGCTCGCCGCCGGGCTCGGCATCACCGTCGACTTCGAAGGTACTACGGATGTGTGGGTCGATGCAGACGGACTCGTGCTCGCCTTTGAAATGGCCGCAACTGCAGACGACGGCATCGGCTTCGTAACCGTCACGGTCTCCGCCCGCATCAACGAACTCGGGGCCGTGATTGCCATCGTGCCCCCGGCAGAAGGTCTGATCATTCCCGGCGATGTGCTGGCAGACGACCGGGCCAAGAACCACCTCAACGACGTTCTGATTGCCGCCCAGTTGTTCCATACCGGCGAAGACACTTTCTCGGGTTTGACCACCGAAACACTCGACCTGCGTGAACCGAGTGTCTCGTACGTGGACGGGCCGCTGGTGACCACACCGGATGTCGTCGGATTCATCGCAGAGCCGGATCGGGTGCTGTTGGTGACGTTCAGCGAGACCGGGACCTGGTTCTGTGTAGCTGAGGATCGGTCCGCATCAACTCCGATCGTCACCTTCGGTGGCGGGAGTTCGAATGATATGGCCGATTCGTTTGAAGACTGTTCGAACCCGGTCTGGCCCCCTTCCACCAACTAACCGGCTAGACCGACCCGAAGCGGTGGAACGCCACCGCCGCCGCGTGCCCGACGTTGAGCGAGTCGACCCCTTCACGAATCGGGATCCGCACCCGGTAGGTCGCCCGCTCCAGCGTCTCCCGACGAAGCCCATCTCCCTCCGCCCCCAACAGCAGGGCGGGACGCTCCCCTTCCGCCAGCACCAACCGGTCAATCGGTAGCGCAGTGGGATCGGGAGTGAGCGCAATCGAGGCAAATGCGGCCCCATCCAGCACATCGACGAGATCGGCCGGTGCCACAATTCTGGCAAACGGCAAAGTGAAGGCGGCCCCCATGGAAACCCGCACAACCCGCCGGTAATAGGGGTCGCCACACGCTGAGTCGAGGATGACGCCGTCGATGCCGAGGGCCAGGGCGCTGCGGAAAATGGCCCCCAGATTCTCGTGGTCGTTGATGCCTTCGAGGGCGGCCACGGTTCCGAAACCAGAGAGCAGATCGTGCACCGCCATCGACGGGCGCCGCAACGCCGAGGCGATCACCCCACGGTGGATGTTGAATCCGACCGTGGCGTTGAGCACCTCCTGCGACGCGACCAGTACCGTCACATCACGGTCGGCGAGGCGCGACCCGAGTCTGTCGAGCTTGGTACTTGTTACAAGCACCGACCGAATCACCATGTCGGAGTCGAGCAACCGCTCGACTCCGCGGATCCCCTCGCACAGGAATGCTCCGGAATCGGTTTCGGTGGGCCTGCCGGACGTCCGCAGCGCCCTGTAGTCGTCCAACCTTTCATCTGCCGGGTCGTTGATCTCGACGAAGCCGGCCATTCTCAAGCCTCACACTCGACCATGATCTCGGCCAGAGGCTTGCGATCGAGTCTGGGCACCACCGATCCTTCCGCCGGATACCCGATCGGGAACAACACGAAGGGTCGCTCGTTGACCGGGCGGTCCAGAAGTCTGGATAGGAACGCCATCGGACTGGGCGTGTGAGTGAGCGTCGCCAGGCCCATAGTGTGAAGCGCGGTGATGAACAGGCCGGCTGCAATGCCGACGGATTCCTTTGCGTAGTAATGCTTTGTCCGGGATCCGTCATCGGCGAGCCCGTAGCGTTGCTCGAACAGGACCACCAACCAGGGGGCGCCTTCGAGAAAGAGCTTCTGCCAAGACGTACCGAGTCGGGCGACGTCCCGTTTCCAGTCGTCCGGCATCCGCCCTTCGAGATAGTTAGTCCGCTCCTCATCCTCGGCCGCCAGGCGAATCCGTCGCTTGAGGTCTGGATCACCCACGGCAACGAAGGTCCAGGGTTGCTGGTGTGCTCCCGATGGAGCGGTACCTGCCGCCAGGACGGCGAGTTCGATGAGGTCGCGAGGAACGGGATCTGAACTGAACGTTCGGATCGACCTGCGCCGGTTCATGAGTTCGAAAAACGAACGAGCGGCCCCTCGCATGGTCTCCTCTGAGGATCGACCCACGTCGTAGGCAACGAAGTCGCCTTCGCTCGTATACGGGTATTCGGACACACTCATTATCGCTCCGATCGGCGTCCGACCCAGCCTGGCAGAACTCAAGTCCATCCGGATGTGCCACTCTTACTTCTCGAAGATTGCCCTGACTGTGTCGACGGTGTCGGCCTCCCGGGCCGCCTTGTCGTGGCGGTAGCTCTTGACCCGTGCGAAGCGCAATGCCATGCCACCGGGATAGCGGGAGCTGGCCTGAATCCCGTCGAACGCAATCTCTACCACCTGTTCGGGACGCACGTGCACGACGTGACCGTCCCGGTGGGTCTCCAACTCGAGGAACCGCCCCGTTTGCCACTCGAGCATCTCATCCGTCATCCCCTTGAACGTCTTTCCGAGCATGATGAAGTCGCCGGTTGCTGCCTCGCGCGCACCGAGGTGGATATTCGACAGCCATCCTTGACGCCGCCCGCTCCCCCACTCCACGGCCAGAACAACGAGATCGAGGGTGTTCGCAGGTTTGACCTTGAGCCAGGTAGCGCCGCGCCTTCCCGCCTCATAGGACGAGTCGAGGCGTTTGACCATGATCCCCTCGTGTCCCTCTGCTCTGGCTTCCACCAGCGTGCGTTCTGCCCGATCCTCTTGGTCGGTGATAACGCGAGTGACCCGGTATGCCGCCGGGACCACCTGATCGAGAACTTCCTGACGGGCCGAGAGCGGCAGGTCGATGAGGTCCTGCCCGCCCTCATGCAGCACGTCGAAGAAGAACGGTACGACCGGCGCCTCCTCGCCGTCACGATGCTCGGTTCCAAACCGGCTCATCGTTTCGACAAACGCACGCGGTTCGTTGCCTGCAGTCAGGGAAATGACCTCTCCGTCGAGTACGAAATGTTCGGACCCGAAGCCGAGCACCACATCCGCCACGTCCGGCAATCGCTCGGTCACGTCGTTGAGATTGCGCGTGTAGATCCGCACGACGGACCCCGCCCGATGCACCTGGATGCGGACTCCGTCGAGTTTCCACTCAACCGACGAGAGTCCCTCCGCCTGGACCGCAGCAGTCGCTGAAGCCGCCGTCTTGGCCAGCATGGGCTGGATCGGGCGAAGCACTTCCAGCCCGATTCCTGCCAGGTCTCCGGCTCCCCCGGCCAACGCGACCGTCGCAACCCGGCCCAGGTCTGGCAACATCATCAACGCTCTGCGGACGGCGGCGGCCGGAACACCAGCAGCCGCCGCCACGGCATCGGTCATGATCCCCTCGAGTGCTCCCTGGCGGACTCCTCCGACGAGCAGCCGTTTGAGGAAATCTTGTTCCGGTGCCGTGCAGCGCCCGAAGAGATCCGTCAAGAGGCTTTCCCGGTCCGCCTGCGAACCCTCACCGCGCCTGTCTTTCAGTGCGGTGAGGATTTGGTCGACCTCGACGATTGTGACGGTGGGGGTCCCGGCCGGTTCGGCCCTGATGCTCGAGACTGCGCGGTAGCCGACCCCGATCTTTCCCTGCCTTGCTGCACCGGAGAGCATCGCCACCATGATCGGCACGTCCGCCTCCCCGGCTCGCGAGAAGAGGTCCACCAGCGCAGCAATCTTCTCCGTTCGTCTGCGAGTGGCCGCCACCCGAGAAGAGACCTCGACGATGTCGCTGAGCAGGAGTGTCATGAGCCCATTCTGGTGGAGGATGGCCGGTGGCAGTAGGCAACAGGCAGTAGTCGGTTGTGCTCGATCGCCGAATCTCCATGACTCAATAGACTTCGCCCATGACGTGGGATGAATTGGTGCAGGCGGCCGGCGATATCGACTGGGTCACGTAGGCGGCCTCCAGTGGGCCGGACGGTCGACCGCACGTTGCGCCGGTTTCGCCGGGATTCACCGAAGGAACGATCTGGTTTGGGTCGCGCTCGGCCAGCCGGAAGGTTCGGAACCTACGAGGCAACCCGAACATAACGTTCCACTGGCCGGTCACGTCCGGGTCTGGTCCCGGCGAGTTGTTCGCCCGCGGGGTAGCGACACTCCACGACTCGGAAGCGGCCCGTCACCGACTGTGGGAAGACGGCGTCCTGGGTTACGACCCGATTCCGTTCTTCCAGTCCCCGGACAATCCCGACCTGGTGTTCGTAGAAACTGCAGTGTCGTACGCGTCACTACTCGGCCCCGGCTTCATTCGCGATATCTGGCGACCCGGCGTCTAAGCCCGGCCGGCACACCACGCGCTCGACCCGCAATTCAGGACCTACAACTCAGAACCTGGAACGGCGACAACGAATCGCACGAACCTGCAACGTGCGCGGCGAGCTAGTCATGCATGAAACGATCGAGTCCAAGTGCGGCGCGGACATCTGCGGTTCGTGCCAAAGTGCCCCGGCCGGTCGGCATCCCGGTGGCATCGGCGATCCGATTCATCATCGAGAAGTTGGCGATCACCCCGGCTGCTCCGGTCAACCCGGCCTCACCGAGGGTTGCGATGACTTCCCGCCGCATCGTGCCGGCGTCCCGTCTCTCCAGAACCGCATCGGTGAATTCGATCAGGACCGAACCATGCGGAAGCAAAGGATCTACTGAGGGGTCCGTCACGGACCGCAGATCAACCTGATATGAAAATGCCTCGCTGCTCGCCCGGAGCATCATCGTGTGTGAAAGCACTCAGTAGAAGCACTCGTTGACCGCCGACACGCGGGCGGCAACGAGTTCCATCTGAGGACGGGTGAGTTCCCGCCGGAATCTCAAATCGCCCATCTGCTCATAGGTCAGGTACAAGGGCCCATGGAGGTCCTCCTGCGCGGCAGATTCGGCCGGCACCAGGCTGAGCGACTGGGTGATCGAGGCCGGACCGGCCGTCGGGAGCCACGACCGGCCGGGTCTGGCCGGAGGAGCCGGCTCGAAGGATGGGTCGCCGGGAAGCGGATCCGGAAGGGGTTCGACCGATTGCCCGAGCGCTCTGCTGAATTCGTCGACCGCCGCCAGGCGGCTGACGATCCCGATGATCTCGATGAAAGCCGGAATCCCCAGACCATCCTGTATCAAGTTGTCCACCCAGTCCCGCGAGGTGGCGGTGATATCTGCGTACACCGTCCGGGCAGCTGCCCCGGCGGAGGCCGGAATGACGTCGGTCGCCTGGCCCCTGGCCGCGCCGGCGATGGCGACCCGCTCGACACCCGACCACCACGTCCCGGGTGCCGCCAGGCTCGCCCACACTTGTCGCAGCGCAGCGGCGAGGTCGGAACGCACCGGGACCGAAGCCTCAGAGAAAGCCACGATCCAAACCCTACATGTTGACCACCGGCGGACGATCGGCTTTCGTTGCAGGTACATGAATCCACCCGAGCGCCTCGAACGTCTGCTCGACAGCCCGGTCATCGACGTGCAGCAGCCGACCGGGGGCCACACTCGGTCGTGGCGGGGTATGGTGACCACCGAAGCGGGCACCAGGGTTTTCGTCAAGGCGGCTGCCGATGAGCGAACCGCCCGGTCCCTGCGGACGGAGCACAGCCTGTACGCCGCGCTCGAGGCCGACTGGCTCCCGGTCGTATGGGCATGGGAGGACGGTCCCGAACCGATTCTCATCCTCGAAGATCTATCGAAGGCTCAGTGGCCGCCGCCGTGGCCGGCCGAGTCGAGCATTCTCTTCCCCACACTGACCCGGATCGCCGACACCAGAGTGCCCTTCGATCTCGAAGCGATGCCGCCCCTCGAAGTATCGCCTTGGTCGGAAATCACGGCGGATCCAGCAAAGATCACGGGTCTCGGCATCGTGGATTTGGAGTGGATCGCCCGACATGGCACCCGGCTGATCGAGTTGTCGTCAAAGATAGACCTGTCGGGGGACGATCTCATCCACGCAGACCTTGGTGCCGGCAACCTCTGCTTCACGAAGCGCGGACCGGTGATCGTTGATTGGGAGTATGTGTCTCGCGGGAACCGCTACCTCGACGTCGCCACTGCATTGCTCGACATGAGAGCCTGCCACGCCCCAACCCCGCATGTTCTCCCTCAACCTGCCGCCTGGGCATCCGTGTTGGCCGGGTTGATGGGTATCCACGCCTCGCGGCCCCCACCGGATTGGGCGGCCGACGGAACCGAGTTGCGTCGGCTCCAACGCCAGTTGGCGAAAGTGGCCGTTGAGTGGGTCGCCGAACTCGAAGGTTGGTGAAGCCTGGAGCCAGCGCGATCATGTGACTGTTGTGCAAAGGACTCTGCTCATCGGGATCGCCCTGACTCTGGCCGCCTGTAGCGGCGGAACCATCGAGCGGTTGGCCGATCGACAGCAAACGTGGTCCGAACGAGGTCCGGAGTCCTACCGGTACCAGCTCACAGTCGATTGTTACTGCCCCGAAGAAGTGAGAGGCCCGTTTCAGATCACAGTCCATTCCGGCGAAGTGGCCGGCGTGATCCGAACGAGCTCACCCGCCGGCTCGGTCGCCATCGTCGAATTCCTGGACCCGACGATCGAAGGGCTGTTTGCGCTGATCGAAGCAAACGCGGATGGAGACGTCATCGACGTCGCCTACGACGGGCAACTTGGCTACCCGGTTTCGATCATCCTCGACCCATCCGCCGACAATTTCGACGATGAGCTGAGCGTATTCGTTCGCAACCTGGAAGCCACCGAGGGCTGAGCGCGACGATGGGGCGCCGAAACGCCCCATCGTCCATCTGTTCCGGTTCGTTCAGCCCTCGCTCGAGGCCAGGAAGCCCCACGCTCCGAACAGCACTATTCCGATTCCGACCAGGATCATCGTCCAGATGATCGGAACGAATTTGACCGGCTTGAGTGTGTCGTAGTTGTCGAGGTTGACGTCGAACGCCGTCACCATGCCTTGGAACCGCCCCATGGTGGTATCCATGTTGGCCATGACACCGGCCATGGCCGGGAAGTTCTCACCAATGAACGCCGACAACTGGTCGGGCTGCATTTCCAACTGCTGGGCCAGAGCAGGCAACATGGCGGTCTGGAGTTCCATACCCATGGCGCCCACCACGCCGAGTGCCCCCTGTGCCCCGGCCACCAGCTCGGCCGTGTACACAGGCTCGAGGTTCTCATTGAGTTGATCGGCGTCTGCTGCCTTCTGTGGGAGCGACAGGAAGGCGGGGACCGCTACCAGCGCTACTCCCAGCACCAGTGCCAGCATGGATCCAAGTCGCGGCCGAACGAACATGAAGAGGCCGATGAGCACCGCCACTACGCCGGCTCCCAACATGCCCCACGGAACGGTCGTGGCTGGAAGGGACTCGGTCGGGATGGCGTCCGCCGAAGCGAACCGCCCCTGCTCGGCCTCGAGGGTGCCGATCAGGCTGTTGAAAGTTGTTGCGATCTCGGGCAGCGCCGCCGCTCCCTGGGCAACTGCAGGGAAGCTCTCACCCAGGAATCCACCGAACTGCGCAGCATCCATGACCAACTGCTGCGACATGCCCGGGATCACCGCGTTTTGGAATTCGTCTGCTACCGCAGCCAGGCCTCCGATATCGGCCTTGGCCGTGTCCAACGCCTCATCCGTCAGCATCGGACGGAAGTCGTCGATCATTTCTTCGAACGCCGGGCCCACTTCAAAGAGGTTGTTGATGAACGTCGATGAGATCAGGACGAGACCCGCTACGACGACGAGCGCCCCCGCTGCCATGCGTGGCCAGCTCTTTGGTGCAGCGGTCTTCGCTTCGGTTGACATGTGTTCCTCCTCGGGCCGATGGATCCAGCCCACTTCAGCTGGATTCCACCACGTTGCTCACCGAACGGTGTAGGGCCTTCCGGCACGAAACGGATGCTCAAGGAAGGCTGCGTTGGCAGGCGGATAGGGTGGGATCATGCAGATGCAGCCGAAGGCACCCGGGCGTGCAGACGTCGTGATCGCAGGCGCGGGTATCGCCGGCATATCCACGGCGTTTCACCTCTCCGTGCAACTCGAAGTGGAACGGGTGGTCATCTGCGACCTGCTCCCGCCGATGACACTCACCAGCGACAAGTCGACGGAGTGCTACAGGAACTGGTGGCCGGGTCCCGGCGACGGCATGGTGGCGTTGATGAATCGTTCGATCGACCTCCTCGAGGAGTGGGCCACCTCCAGCGACAACGCGTTCAACCTGTCACGGCGCGGCTATCTCTACGTCACGGGCGACCCGGTGAATCTGGCGGCCATGGAACAACAGGCCGGGGCGATCTCAGCACTCGGAGGCGGCGACCTGCGGGTGCTTCGAGGTCGGCCCGACGATCCGGCCTATGCCGCCTCACCTCCGGCGGCATTCGAGGAAGTGCCCGGCGGTGCCGACCTATTCCTGGACGGTGGCGTGCTGCGCTCCCACTTCCCGTATCTGTCAACGGCGGCGGTCGGCGGCTTGCACGTTCGTCGGGCCGGCTGGTTGTCTGCCCAGCAACTGGGAGCGTGGCTGCTCGAGCGGGCCAGAACGGCCGGCGTCGAACTCGTCACAGATCGGGTGGTGGCTCTCGACATCTCAGACGAACGAGTGAGAGGCGTGCGGCTGGAATCAGGCGAGATGATCGAGACCGATCGGTTTCTCAACGCGGCCGGACCGCTGGCGGCCGACGTTGGAAAGCTCGCCGGCGCCGATCTCCCGCTGTTCTCGGAGGTGCATCGCAAAGTCTCGTTTCGCGATGTCCGCTCTGCCCTCCCACGTCACGCTCCAATGCTGATCTGGAACGATCCCCAGGCGCTGGCCTGGAGCAACGCCGAACTGGCAGAACTGGCTGGGGACCCCGAACTCCGCTACCTGGTCGGGATACTTGGAGCGGGTGCGCATTGCCGGCCGGACGGGCCGGATGAGGCGGCCACCGTGCTCGGATTGTGGGAGTGCCACACGGACGTCCGTCCGCCTGAGTTCCCGATCGCGGATGATCCGCTCTACCCCGAGATCGTGTTGCGCGGTCTCACCACGATGGTGCCGGGGTTCGGCGAGTACCTCGAACGGCTTCCGCAGCCGTACGTCGACGGCGGCTACTACACGAAAACGGCAGAGAATCGGCCCCTGATCGGCCCGGCCGGCGTGGCCGGATCGTTTGTGGTCGCCGCCCTCTCCGGATTCGGGATCATGGCGGCCGCGGCAGCGGGAGAACTCGGCGCACTGCACGTGGTTGGAGGCGCGCTCCCGGACTACTGGCGGTGGTTCTCGCCCGACCGGTATGCCGATCCGGACTACCTGACGCTGGTCGACCGGATGACGGACTCGGGCCAGATTTGATCCGCCTGCGCCGGCCGCGGGCGCGGGCGCGGGAGCCGGACGCCGGCCGGTAGCCTCCGGGCAAGAAACAAAGGGGCCACTGAATGGAACATCGGGATGTCATCGTCATCGGAGCCGGCCTGGCCGGACTCAGTGCCGCCGCCCACCTCGCCACACAGGGGCAGAAGGTGCTGGTCATCGAGCACCATGCGGTCCCCGGCGGATTTGCCCACGAGTTCAAACGAAGCGGTTTCCGCTTCGAGGTCGCGTTGCACGCGCTGGATGGAGCCGGGCCGGGGGGCTGGTTGTACGGAATGCTTCAGGAGCTCGGGATAACCGACCGCCTCACCATGCAGCGTCTCGACCCTCTCTACACGCTGCGGCTGCCCGATTTCGAGGTCACCGCCCACGCCGACATCAACGACTATCGCTCCGAGCTCGTCGAGCTATTCCCGGGGGAAGCGGGAGGGATCCGATCCTTCCTCGACAGCGTCGTCCAGGTCGGCCGAGACATTTCTTCCTATGCGCGCGACCGGGCGGAGGGCGATCGCCCCGACCCCGGTCAGATGCTCAAACGCTACCCGGCGATGAGCATCGCCTTCACTCAGAGCTGGGCAGACTTCTTGGGGGCGCACGTGACCGACGACCAGCTGAAAGCGACCCTCTCTGCGCTCTGGGGCTATTTCGGGCTTCCGCCCAGCCGGATGAGCGCAGGGCTGTTTGCGGCCGCCCTGTCGAGCTACCACATCAACGGCGGCTACTACCCGGTCGGCGGAAGTATGGCCTTGAGCAGGGCTCTGGAGGCGGTAATCGTCGAAAACGGCGGCCGGGTCGTCTACCGGAACACGGTCACCGGCCTCGATGTGGTGGACGGGCGGATCACCACAGTTGAGACCCACCGGGGAAATCGATATGAAGGGGACGTATTCATCAGCACGGCAGGCCCGCTCGACACCATCGGATTCGCCGGCGAGGAGAATTTCGATGACGCCTTCGTTGCTGCGCTGTCGTCCGATCAGCCGGCGCTCTCCAATCTGGTCGTCTATCTAGGAGTGAAGGGGGACCTGGCGGCGGAAGGCTGGCCTCACCACGAGTTCTTCGTGGACGACGGATACGATCTCGAGGCCGGATACCAGTTCGTGGTCAACGGCGATTTCGAACGGGCGGGGATGGTGATCACCAATTACACAGAGTCCGACCCCGGCTGTGCGCCTGACGGACATAGCTCCCTCGTGCTGATGACACTGGCGCCGTGGGACCACGCAGATGTGTGGGGAACCGGAGGCAACCTCGACGGGTACTCGAAGCATCCGGGGTACCTGGCGGTGAAAGAAGCGGCCGGCGAGGTGCTGATCAAGAGAGCAAGCGCGCTCATCCCGGGCCTCGCCGACCGGATCATTATCAAGGAGATCGCCACCCCGTTGACCAACGTCCGGTACGGGCGCCAGCCATTCGGGTCGATCTACGGGCGCGAGCAGACCGTTGAGAACATGTTCACCAACCGGCGGTCACCGAGGACACCGATCCCCAATCTGTTCCTGGCGGGTGCGTGGATAGGCGGCGGTGGAATGAGCACGGCTATGGGCTCCGGCCGGACGGCGGCCGCCCTCGCCGCTAGAGCACTGGATGGCTGACCGTGCCATTCGACGGGAATCGACCAGCCTCTCTTATCCATGCACACGTCAACGAACTATCTAGGTTGAGCACGGATGGAATCCACGGATAAGCCCACAGAGCCAATCCGCGAGCTGCAGCTGCTCATCGCGGTGGTCATCCTGCTGTGGAGCATCGAGATCGTGGACAGTGTGTTCCTCGGTGATGCCCTCCAGTCGCAGGGGATTCGCCCGAGGACCCTCTCGGGATTCGACGGGATCCTGTGGGCGCCGTTCCTGCACGGATCCTTCGGCCACCTCATTTCCAACACGGTCCCGTTCATCGTGGTGGGCGGACTGGTGATGTTGCGCGGAATCCGCAAGTGGCTGGCCATCACCTTGACGATCATGGTGGTGGGAGGGCTGCTCGTGTGGCTGCTGGCCCGACCGACCCTCCATATCGGCGCCAGCATTCTCGTCTTCGGGTACCTCGGGTATCTGCTGGTGGTCGGCTTCTTCGAAAAAGACCTGCGGTGGATCGCCATCGGCGTTGGCGTGTTATTTGTGTACGGCGGAGCCATCATTTGGGGACTCCTGCCGTTCCAGCGTGGGATCTCGTGGGAGGGCCACCTCTTCGGCATGGCCGGCGGCGTGCTGGCGGCCTACCTGCTGAGCAAGCCTGACTGATTTACCAGATTTTTCTCCGCAATACAGTGCATTGCCACGGTCCATAGTATTGCTGAGAAACTCCAATCCGTTTTCTCCGCAATGCAGTGCATTGCCACGGTCCATAGCATTGCGGAGAAAAGTCAGTTGCTCTCTCGGACCGAGACGAGCAAACCCGAAACGATGACTGCCTGGACGGCCAGGGCTGAGGTGCCGGCCAGCGCCAGGCCGAGTGGCACACCGATAGGGATGGCGACGGGAACGATCGCCCCCAGCACCCAGGCAATCTGAAAGAACGTCTCAGACCGGGTGAAGGCCAGGCCGCGCCGGTGGGCCGGCGTGTGGTTCTGCAGCATCCCATCGAATGCGAATTTGGCGGTTCCCCACGCCAGTCCGGCCGCCGCCGCTACCGCGGCTCCAGCTGCCAGGCCGAAGACCTGCGCGGCGATGAACGCAGCCGCTGCCTCAACGGCCAGCGCAGCCACAACCATGGGCTCCTCTCGCAGACGGCGCTCGAGCCACGGAGCCAGCAGCGATGAAAGCCCGAACCCTCCGCCCGCCGCGGCCAGCAGGGCACCGAAATCGAGGAGTCCGGCGTCGGCCTCCTTGAACGCAAAGGCAAGGAGGAGAACGAGAAATCCGTGCAACAACCTGACCATGGCGGTTGCCGTCATCGAGAGTCGCACGACCCGGGGCGGCGACCACACATGGTTCCATTCCCTGGCAAATCCCTGCGCCGCCCTGGGTGCATCGATGGCGCCGGCCAGGAACGCCATCACTGCGAAAGCTACGGCAGCCAGCAAGAGTGATGCCTCCGGCCCGAACACCTCCATCACCAGGGCTCCAACCAGTGCGGCCACCGTCCCGGCGGCCAGCCCCACTTGCGCCAGACGGGAATTGGCGGCTACGAGTGCCACGGCCTCCGGCAAGGTAATTGGGAGCAGCGAACTCCGGGCGATCCCATGCAGGCGTGAAAGAACGAGCAAACCAAACGCAATCGGGAACAGCCAGATGCCATCGAGTCCAACGAGTACCAGGATCACCGTGAGAACTGCTCTGAGACCGCCACTGCCGACCAGCCCGACCCGGTAGGGGTTGGGAAGGCGAGCGAAGATGCGAGGAAGAAATGGACTGAGGACGACGAACGGCGCCAGCGTCAGGAGCAAGTAGAGGGCCACCTTGCCGCGTGCTTCCGCCGACGGGATATCGAAGAAGATCGTCCCGGCCAATCCGATCGCCACCAGCGTGTCGCCGGCATAGGCAGCCGCCTGAGTCACGGCGAGCCGCCGAAACGCCGGGCCATGCACAGACACCCACCGGTCAACGCCGCGACCACCCGCCCGGATCGCCTGCCTGGCAGCATCGCCAACGGCGCGGCCGGCCCGACCTGCCGACGTCCGCATGCCCGTCATGGGTTTCCTTTCTCACCTTCAGTTTGGTCGATCGTGCGGCGGTACACATCGCTTTCCCCGCGCAAAGCCCTCAAGAAGCACGACCCCCCGGCCGATGCCATCTCTTCACAACGAACCTCCTGGGGGGCCCGGCTTGCCGCAACTCGACAATCTGTTTCGTGCCATGAAAGAGCATGGTGCGTCTGATCTGCATCTGGTGGCCGGCAACCCTCCCATCATGCGTATCGACGGCGAACTGATCCGTCTCAACAGTCCTGCCCTCACCGACGCCAACCTCCGGCCGCTGCTCCAGGAGATCACTCCCCCTTCGATGTGGACCACCTACACCGAATCGGGCGACGTTGATTTCGGATACGAACTGGCAGATATCGCCCGCTTCCGGGCCAACCTATTCGTGCAGAAGGACGGGGCAGCCGGTGTCTTCCGGCTCATTCCTTCCAAGATCCTGAGCTGCGCCGACCTAGGTCTTCCAGAGGAGGTCAGCAAGCTGGCCTACCTCCGGCAGGGCCTGGTGCTCGTCACCGGCCCGACCGGCTCCGGTAAGTCGACCACGCTGGCCGCCATCATCGATGAGGTCAACCGGAATCGATCAGACAACCTGATCACGATCGAAGATCCGATCGAATTCGTCCACCAGGGCGTGAAAGCGCTCGTCAGTCATCGCGAGGTCGGCAACCACACGCAGAGCTTCACAGCTGCGCTGCGGGCGGTGTTACGTGAGGATCCGGACATCATCCTGGTTGGAGAAATGCGCGACCTCGAGACGATTCGGCTGGCACTCGAAGCCGCCGCCACCGGACACCTCGTTTTCGGGACGCTCCACACCCTCAACTCGGCAAAGACGGTCGATCGCATCATCGAGGTCTTCCCCTCCAGGGAACAGGCACAGATTCGCTCCACTCTCGCCGACGCGCTTCGGGCCGTAATCGCTCAAACCTTGTTCAAACGCGTCGACCAGCCGGGTCGAGTGGCGGCACTCGAGCTCATGATGTGCACTCCGGCCATCTCCAACCTCATCCGCGAGGGCAAGACGTTCCAAATCCCGTCAGCCCTCCAGACCGGCAAGAGGGAAGGGATGCGCACGATGGATGCCTCCATCATTCAACTCCTCGAGGCGGGCAAGATCGATCCGCTCGACGCGTCGGACAAGATGCTCAACCCGGAGTTGATCGCTCCGTACCTCGCCCGAGCGGGCCACCGATGAGCGAGCGGTTTCTCATCGAGAAGCACTCCTGCCCGGCCGAGGTGTTCATGTCCGACGGGCGGGTCATAGAGGCACTCCTGTTTCTGGCCGACTTCGCCCAGACCCACGGCGGCTCCCAGACGGTAAAGGACCTCATCGACGAGCCCGGCAATGTGTTGCCGGCTGTGGATGGTGACGGCGAGTTCGTCCTCATCCACAAACCCGCGGTGAGCGGGGTGTCGGTGACACCATCCGCACTCGATCTCGAGGGCTACTGGCACGAAACACCCGCCACGCTTCGACTCACCGGCGGACATCGTATCGATGGTGTACTCCTCGTGGATGATGGTTCCGGGGAACGCTTATCGGATGTGATCAATAATGCCCAAGACTGGCTGCGCCTTCGGCAATCCGACCATCTGATCTGGGTGCGCATGTCTGCGCTGGTGACTGCCCGCAGTCCCGAGGCCTAGAGCACCCTGCCTGCCAAGAAAAGGACCCGGTTGGGGTTTGGCGATTGTGTAGCGTTGCGCAAATGGACATGCAGCTTCCCGACATCGCCGGTGTTAGCGACCGCCCGTTCGGGCGGGAGGGCGACTTCCAGGTAGTCGCCGAACTCGTCGTCGCCGAAGCACGCGCCGACGGTCAGGCCGACGCCGTGATGACGGCCGAGGACGTCGAAGTCGCCTTCCGCAACACCGACCATATGGACCTCGAACATGACTTCCGATTCGTAGAGATCGAGGGAATCCCGGTCGGCTACGTAACGACCCGCTGGTGGGATGAGGTCGACGGGCCCCGCGTCTACCGCCACATGTGCAAGGTGGTACCGGAATGGCGCAACCGCGGCATCGGGACGGCCATGCTCCGTTGGGCGCAAGACCGCCTGTCAGAGCGGGCCGCCACCCATCGCACCGATAAGTTGAAAGCGTACCGGACCGACGTCGACGAGCAAGCAAGCGGTGGGGCGGCCCTACTCGAGGAGGCCGGCTATCGAGCAATCCAGCACGGAGCGACCCTCGTCCGCCCGAACCTCGACGGGATCCCCGAGGCCATCCTTCCGGCTGATCTGACCATCCGCCCGGTGACGGCCGAGCAGCTGCGGACGATTTGGGAGGCCGACGTCGAGGCGTTCCGAGATCACTGGGGCTTCTCCGAACCGACGGAAAAGGATTGGCAGACGTTCCTCGACTTTCCCTATCGGGACGAATCGCTGTGGAAGGTCGCATGGGACGGCGATCGAGTCGCCGGCCAGGTCCGATCGTTCATCAACGAGGTCGACAACCGAGAGAACAACCGCAGGCGGGGATGGACGGAGTTCATCTCGACAGCCAGGGAGTGGCGCGGAAGGGGCGTGGCGACGGCTCTCATCTGCGCCAGCTTGCGACAACTGGCAGAGCGGGGGATGGAGGAGGCGGCCCTCGGTGTCCACGTGGAGAACCCGCACGGCGCCTACCGGCTCTATCAGAGCCTTGGTTTCGAGGTCGTCAGTTTCGGGACCACGTACGAGAAATCGTTCGCCTAGACAGAAGGGTGTCCCCGCCATCGGGCGGGGACACTCGCCTGCGCGTTATCGGTTTGTTATGCGACCGGAGCCGGCTCGAGCGGAGGTGGGGAGACAACAGGAGCCTGAGGATCACTCCGCACGCCGAAGTAAGTCAGGACGATTCCAACCGCCAGGCCGATGACTCCGATAACCAGGATGGCGGCGCCGATCGGCTGGAGGAAAGGGACCCTGGCGGCCACGGTGACCGAGCTATCGATGCCGGCCGTGCCGTCTTCGTTCATCACGACGACCGACCAGTGACCGGATTCGAGGTCCCAGTTCAGGACGTCGTCGAGCGTCGAGGCAACCCAGAAATCCTGATCGGCGGGCGCTCCTAGACGGGACGAACCGGCGAAGTCATCGAGGACCACGTTGTCGCCGAAGGCCTCCACGATCGAGTACGACCCGCCCGCCAGGAACCGGTTGACGTCGCTCGATGGTCCGATTCCGACGAACAACCCTTTGTCGTTGCGGGGATTCACGGCGAGGCGGGTCTCGATGTTGTCGATTCCCAGGAACACGCCGCCCCGGACCGGTTCGTCGAGGAAAACGTCGAGGTCGTCACCAACGAGGGCGGCCGAATCGGTCCGCACTCGCACCGGGCCGGCGGATATGAATCCGTCCGCATCATCGGTAGCGACGACCAGGAAGGTTCCGGCGGCCACCAGACCGAGGCTGCCGACGACCATCATGATTCCGACGAACGCTGCAATGAGTTTGCCTATACGCATGTGCATGTCTCCTGTGTGTTTCTCGCTAGTTTGTGCGGTTCCGTGTCCGCGGCCGCCCGTGATCGGAAGGCGACGGCCAGAGTGTTTGTCATAGCCACATAGTGCGGCTCCAGACAGCGGGCCGCTATTGGGTCTCACCCTCCGAAAACCCTGAATGGGACGACCGGTGTAGGGGATTTCCCCTGACTTCAGCGTTTTCGCGCGGGAATCACCCCAAATACGGTGGGATTCCCGCGCCAAAACGACCCCGACGTTCAGCCTGAGGCGCTCGCTCCTTCGACAACGGCTTCCAGTACCCCAAGCGGAATGCTTCCACCGCCGAGCACGAGATCGTGGAACGCGGCGATATCGAGCATCCCCTCTTCAGCCGACTCCTCCCACTGCGTCCGAAGATCGAGAATCGTCTGCATCCCGATCATGTAGGCGGTCGCCTGACCGGGCAGCACCATGTAGCGCTCGACCTCAGGGGACCAACCGTCGATCTTGTCGTCCATGTAGGCGTGCGCTTCCTCACGACTCCACCTCAGTGCATGGATACCGGTGTCGACCACCAGACGAACCGCTCGAAGCAGTTCCAACTCGAGCCGGCCGATGTCACCGTACGGGTCGTTCTCGTACAAGCCCATCTCGGACGCCAGCCTCTCCGCATAGAGCGCCCATCCCTCCGCAAACCCGTTGTATTGAATGAAACGACGGAAGGTAGGAAGGTCGAGCTCCTGCGCGATGGCTATCTGCGTGTGATGACCGGGAACAGCTTCATGAAAGGTGACGGTCGGCATCGTATAGGAAGCGATCGGGCCACCAACACCCGCATGAAAGGCACCGGGCCGGGAGCCGTCGACGGATGCCGCCACGTAATACCCGCCCCGCCCGGCAGCTTCGGGAACGATCCCCACCTCGGCCTCCGGCCACAGATTGAAGAACTCTCCGGCGACGTCTTCCGCTCGCGCGATCAACGCGGTATACGCGCCGACGACCTGCTCCGCACCTGCAGTCGAAGAACCGTCGAGGAACCCTCCGTCGTCGGCGGCGCGGTGCCGGAGGTCCCCAATCGAGGCGTCCTCTGGATAGCCGAGTCGATCGAAGGCCAACCGCAGTTCAGCTTCCACTCTCGCTACGCCGTCGAGTCCGACCTGATGAATCTCTTCGGGAGTCAGGTCGGTTGAGGTGTGATCACGCAGCAGGTACTGGTAGTACTCATCCCCGTCTGGCAACCGCCACACGCCGGCCTCCGTACCTGCCAGCGATCTGATTCCCTCCATGTGGTCGATGAGTGCGACCCATGCCGGGACGAACGACGCCACCAGCTCGGCTTCCGCCCGATCAAGAAGCGACTCTCGCATCGAATCATCGATACCATCAACACCTTCCATTCGTTCGGCGAACGCTGTGTAGAGGTCCAGGCGCGTCACCCTGACGGCTGAGGGATCCCGGGTACCTCCAAGATCCTCCTGCAGGCTTCCACTGGTCCACGCGACGATGATGCTTGGAGGAAGCACCCCCATGTCTTCACTGATCTGCAGCCGTTCGAGTACTTGCGACACCTGGTCGTCGATCTGGGAAAGGCGCGTGATGTAGTCCTCCGCATCCGCGACCGTATTGAGCGGGTGTTCCTCGCTCAAAAAGAGGATCAGATTGAAGTTGTAGCTATTGACGAAGTGGTGCACCGGGTAGTCGTGGTAGGCGAAGCGATGCCCGCGCACCTGCTGATCGAGGTACCACTCGTAAACGTCGTAGGACGTCCGGTCACCGGCGAGGAGAGCGGAGCGATCGAAGACACGCAGTCGTTCCAGAATCCCGGTCTCCAGGGCCTGCGTCTGTTGAAGATACGACGGAGAGAGGTCATCGAGCTGATCGTTGCGCAACCCGTAATCGGCAGAAACTCCGAGCGAGGTGAGCAATTCCGGGCTCCGAAGGAGAAGGATCCGGTAGGACTCTTCGAGAAAGTCTCCGAAGGCGAGTCCGTCGAGGGCAGCCAACTCCAACAGGCCCGTACCGGTGGTTGTGGGCGCTGTCATGGGCGCGGTGGTCGAGGGCGCGGGAAACAGGGCAACGGTGCTGGTCGACGAGTTGTCCGGGAACGTTGTGCCTGATGCCGCACCCGTACAAGCAGTCAACACCAACGAGAGGGCAATCGCCGCGGTCGGCCTGAAGACGGATCGCATCCGCACTCCTTTCGGTCGTTCACATGATGCCCGGTAGGACACAGAGCGGCCATTCGGGAACGGGGGAGAAGGCGCTGCCGTTGACATGCCGATGAACACACAACCGGTACCGTGTCACATATGAGAATCAGCGAAATCGCAGTACTCATCACATTGGTCGCGGCAGGATGCACCTCTGACGCCGCCGTTGAAGGGCCCACCGCGGTCTCGACGGTGACATCCCCGACCACTGCGGAATCGACTACTACTTCGACTCCGGCCACGCCCAGCACCACGACCGTGCCGGCTCCAACCACCACGACGACCATCTCGCCGTTTGCCCGGCCGGCCTGGTTGGGAACACGCCCGCTGCCCCTCCGACCCGACGAGCACGGTGAAGTGCGGCCGACACCGGCCGAGCTGATCGACCGCCGGTTGGCGACCCCCGATGTGCTTCCCCCACCCGACTCCAGCGAGTTCAATTGGACGCTCGCACCCATTCCAGACGACGTCCTCGCTCGATCGAGCTGGGTTCCTGAATGCCCCGTTACCGTCGATGAACTGGCCTACGTCACGGTCTCCCACATTGGATTCGATGGAGCGTTCCACACCGGTGAGATCATTGTGAATGCTGCCGTGGCCGAGGATGTGGTCGGCGTGTTCCGACGGCTGCATGAAGCCCGGTTCCCGATCGAGCAAATGCGAGTGATAACCAAAGAGGAGATCGATGCCCCGCCGACCGGGGACTGGAACGACACAACCAGCTTCGTCTGCCGGCCTGCCGTCGGGTCGAACGGTTGGTCCCAACACGCCTACGGGCTGGCGATAGACATCAACCCGTTTCACAATCCATATCTGAAGGGCGATCTGGTGCTCCCCGAGCTGGCTTCGGCGTACCTCGATCGGTCGGACCTGCGCCCCGGAATGGTGCAGCAGGACGACGTGGTCTTTGAAGCATTTCGAACCATCGGGTGGTCCTGGGGCGGCAACTGGAACACGCTGAAGGATTGGATGCACTTCTCAAAGAGCGGCGGCTGACGGCCACAGGATCCGGGGATCTGCGCTGATGGTCGACCGATTGGATACGCTGAAAGATCATGCAGCCGGAAGACATCGAGAACGCACTCGTCGCCGCCGGGATCCATCCGACATCGGTCATCCGTGTCGAGGAAGTTGGGGATGGATGGGAGTGCCGGGTGTTTCGCGTCGGGCGAGATGGTGTCGATGATGTCGCTCTCCGCCTCTATACCGCCGACCCGTCCGGAGGAACGATGCGAACCGAGGTGGCGGCATACCGCGCCCTCGAGCAGATTGAGTATCCGGCCCCGCGCTTACTGGCGCAGCACGAGAGCCGGGACCCGCTGGGGGCGCCGTTCGTGCTCATCGATTGGCTCGATGGCCCGCTTGCCGACTCTCTCGGCGCCTCTCACGAAGCGCTCGACGAGCTGACGGGCTTGCTCGTTCGGCTCCACGACATCACACCCGACAGGGAGGCAGCCGCGCGGCATGCAGTCGCTGTACGCACAAACCGGGATCTGCCGGCCGGCCGTTCCGCGGCGCTCGACGAAGGCGACCTCGATGGATTTCGTCCGGCACTGCAGTGGCTCGCCGAACGGGCTCGGGACATCGAGGCCGTGCCCCTCTCATACGTGCACATGGATTTCCACCCGAGAAACGTCATCCTCACCCGGCGGGGACCGGTCGTCATTGATTGGGGAGGGTTCGCGATCACCGACCCGCGGTCTGACCTGGCCTGGTCACTTCTCCTGGCCGAGGCCTACATGGGCAGTGATACTGCGGCACGAATCCTCTCGGCCTACGCGAATCGGAGGCCCGACGGTCTCGAGGATCTGTCTTTCTTCAGGGTATCCGCCGTCTGGAGACGGTTGGCCACCATCACCGTGATGCTCCGAGAGGGTCTTCCGCCCGGTGTGAAGGATCAGGTGCTCGAGGGAGTTCGCCTCCTCGAACCCGCGTATCGGAGCCTCACGGAAGCAACCGGCACCACGATCAACGAAGTCGAGGGGTTGTACACCTAATGGGGGTCTACGGGGCTTCTGCGGTTGTGGGAGTCTTGTGGCTGAGCCTGCTGGCCGGTGAGCACTGCCGGCGCCAGGAGCTTCGATTCCTAGGGCTAGATCGTGCCCCGGCCGGTTGGTGAGGGTGTGCCTGTAGCGCTCATGGGGTGTCGTGCCGTCCGAGCACTGATCCATTAGGTCGCAGCCGGGTTCCCTTCGAGGCTCGAGGAATGGCTGTGTCGATGGAAGGGAGATCGGGATGATCTTTGTTGGTGATGATTGGTCTGAAGACCACCATGACGTCCATGTGATGGACGAGGGAGGGCAGCGGCTGGCGAGTCGGCGCTTGCCCGAAGGGTTGGAAGGTATTCGTGGATTCCATGAGCTGGTGGCTGAGCATGCCGATGATCCTTCGGGGGTGGTGGTTGGGATCGAAACCGACCGGGGCCTGTGGGTTCATGCTTTGACTGCTGGGGGTTATCGGGTGTTTGCGATCAACCCGTTGGCTGTGTCTCGGTGTCGCTCGCCAGCTTGATGGGACCACCGGTTCGCCAGTGTGATGGGACCGGGTTGGGGTTCGGTCAGGTCCGGCGTGGAGATGATGGCACCTGGGTGGGCTGGCTGTCAACGGTGGGTTTTTGGCGTTGCCGGTAGGACTCGCCGTCGAGGACGAGTTCGTGGGCGGCTGATTGGAGCCGGTCTATGGCTGACTGGGCGAGGAGCGGGTCGGTCATCAGCCCGATCCATTCGACCGGCTCACGATTGCTGGTGACGACTGTCGCTGAGGTCCGATGCCTTTCCACGATCAGTTCGTAGATGTCAGCGGTGTCAACAGGGTCGAGGGCTTGGAGGATGAAGTCGTCGATGATGAGCAAGTCGACACGCAGCAGTTTGCGGATCTCAGCATCGTGGCTGTTGTCGAGCCTGGATACCCGTAGGCGTTTGAGGAGCCGGTCGCAGCGTTCGAAGTGGACGCTGATCCTGCGTCGGACGGCGGCATGGCCTAAGCCTGGATCCACCGATTCGGTTGGCTGGTGGTGGTTTTGGGGGTTGAATCGGGGTCGGGTGGGCCGGATTGTGGATGTCGGGTCGGTATCGCCGCTCCGAGCACCATTTTCGAGGGGTGCGGGGCGCTTCAGAACGTAATTTCAGTTGATTTTGAAACAGCTCCGCTCCGGCTGGTCATTCGTTTCGGTTCAGCGACACCCCGGGTGGGGGTCAGCAGAGTTGGGGGAGGGCACGGAGGTTGGTGAGGATCCGAACGTATCGGTGGGCCCAGGGCCATCGGGTGGGGAGGCGCAGGGTGATCTGTCCGGCCCGGTTGACGAGCCTGCCTGGAATAGAGACGATGCGGCTACGGAACGTCGCAGTCGTATTGATGGGTGTGCTGGTATTGGGGTCACCGATGATCTGTGTCCAGCGTGCCAGGTTGTGGGCGAGGACCGCAGCGGCGAGCCATGCCCCGTTGGCCGAGAAGTGTCCTGATGGCATGTGTGATACGCCGGTTCCTTCTTTGAGGTCACGGATGGCCAGTTCGACGACGGCATGATGGCGATGCTCTTGGTCGACAACGGTGACGGGTCCGGTCTGGTTGGTGACGAAGGCGTGGTATCGCCAATCGGGGAACAGGGCGGCTTGTTCACCGGTGAGGCGGGTCCGACGCACTACTGGTCTGTCTGCTATTTGATGACCGGGGTAGGCAGTGCCACGAACCCTGCCACAGCGGGGATCGTCCGGCAGGAGACCAAGTCACCAAATCCGCGACGGACCACTACCAGTCTGACGGTGACCGGTTCCAGATCGTGTTGGCCCCGTCCGGTGGTGTAAGCACATGAGGCGACTTCGGCTCTGCCACCATCGGGATAGCTGATCGGGACCCAGGAACGGTCTGGGATGGCTTCGATACGGTTTCTGATCGAGGCGTGGAGTGGGGCGTGTCAGATCCTCTGTGTAAGAGGGGTGGCCTGACATAGTGACCCTGGCGGTTGGAGTCGGGGTCCGTGGAAGGAACACGAATGACAGAGAAGATTAGGACCGAGACGCGGCGGGTTTCGGCCGAGACCAACTCTGCGGGCACTCCGTTGGTGTCTGAGGAGATGTTGGACGGGCTGATGGCCCGTGCCGAGGAGGAGGGAGCTGAACTGTTGGGCCCTGACGGTCTGCTTTCTCAGGTGACTAAGGCCGTGTTGGAGCGGGCTTTGGATGAGGAGCTGACCGACCATCTCGGTTATGAGCGGGGTGATCCGGGGGGTCGGGGTTCGGGCAACTCCCGTAACGGGATCACTCCCAAGATGGTGCATACCGATGTGGGCTCGGTCGACTTGGAGGTTCCGAGGGATCGTAACGGCGAGTTCGAACCGCGGATCGTCCCGAAAGGCTCGACCCGGCTGCGAGGGTTCAACAAGCGGATCATTGCTCTTTGACGCCGCTCGCTGAAATTCCCCAGGGTTGCTCATCGAAATTCCTCACCTTGGGTTGGGTTTGGATGCTAGTTGT